>NZ_JBXWQU010000017.1:0-29513 GCF_059612545.1 Ruegeria sp. SAZD011
AGACCCAGCCGTCACAAACGACGCTGTGTCGATCCCCGAGCCGCCGTTCACATCGTCGCCGCCGATGCCGCCTTCCAGCGTGTCATTGCCCGCCGAGCCGCGCAGAGAGTCCTTGCCGCGCCCGCCTTCGATCAGGTTGTTGCCCGAAGAGCCCGTCAGCAGATCGTCATGGTCCGAACCCAGCAGGTTCTCGATCGAGGTGTAGGTGTCACCATTGGCATTGCCCCGAGAGCCCACACCGCTCGTCAGATTTGCCGTAACGCCAGACCCAGCCGTCACAAACGACGCTGTGTCGATCCCCGAGCCGCCGTTCACATCGTCGCCGCCAATGCCGCCTTCGAGAACATCGTCGCCGGCACCGCCGTAGATAGTGTCCGAACCTGCGCCGCCATCAAGCGTGTCGGCTCCGGCGCCACCCTCCAGCCGGTCAGCCCCACCCAAACCAGTGATGCTGTCGACACCAGAACCACCCGTCAAAGTTTCAGGGGCGTCAGTGCCCGCAACCACATTGACCGGCCGCGATGTGCCGACCACACGAATGGTTGCGGTCGCTGTAGCTCTCTGGAACCCGTTGGTCTCGATCTCGTAGGATACTGTGACCTCTTCGATTTCTCTCTCGTTCAAATGCGCAAAATCCTCGCCAGGGTCGAACACCACGCTTCCGCCGATGATGCTGACCGACCCACCTCCCGACGAGATCGAAACAGCCAGGTAATGCGCGCCGGTCGAATTGAGCGCGTCGTTTGCTAGTAGGTCCAGAAGAGCTGGACGATCACCCTCAACCGTGAGCGTGTCGTTGGCAGCCGATGGTGCGCTTGCCAGAAGGTCGGATACCAAGGCGATCCCATCGAAGAACTCGAAATACTCGATATTTGTCAGCGTATCTCGGCCCTCGAGACCGTCCGCCCTAAGGTCCGTTACGATGACCTCTCCAGATGTACCGAGTTGGATCGAGAAGTCGTCGTGTTCACCCCAGAAGAAGACCGTGTCGTCGCCAGACCCGCCATCGATAACATCGTCGTTCTGTTCGCCACGTAGGTGATCGTCACCAGAGCCGCCGAACAGGTGGTCGTTACCCAAGCCCCCCCTGACCTCGTCGTGCCCGCTTCCGCCATAGACATAGTCATCGCCCGCGTCGCCCCAGACAACGTCGTCATCCCATTGGCCATCGATGGTGTCGTTCCCGTTGTGGCCGCGAATGATATCGTCGCCGTCATCCCCATAGATTTCGTTCCGCCCATGGTTGCCATCGATCACGTCGTTTCCGTTTGAGCCCAGCACATTCTCGATGCTGTAGAGCCTGTCGGTCCCGAGGTCTGAACTGACGGCGATCTCGTCAAACAGGTTAATCAGGACGCCAGCGTCGCCGTCGGAGAAATCGGCCGTGTCGGTCCCGTCTTCCCCATGCAACAAGTCGTCGCCAGCACCGCCGCGCAAGTTGTCGTCGTCGTCGCCGCCATAAAGCGCGTCGTCGCCGTCATCCCCGTCAAGATCGTCATTGCCACTTTCCCCGGCAAGACGATCTCGTCCATCACCGCCGTCAAGATCGTCGACACCCGGACCCCCGAAGAGTTGATCGTCGCCATCGTCCCCGTCCAGAAAGTCGTTGCCACGATCACCATAGATCTCATCGTTTCCGTCGTTTCCATCGAGGGTGTCGTTGTCATCCTCTCCCTTGATGTAGTCGTTACCTCGCCCCCCATCGACGTCGTCGTCACCGTCACCGGCATAGATTGTATCGTGTCCGAACCCGTTCGACGAACTGATGTCACCGTCGATAAAGTCGTCGCCGCTTTCCCCAAAGATAAGGTCATCACCGTCGTCACCATCGATCGTGTCATCATGGCGTCCGCCACGAATGGTATCGTCGCCGTCCCCACCGTAGATTCGGTCCTCGTCATCGTCCCCCCAGATGATGTCGTCGCCGTCAAATCCACGCAGAGTATCGTCACCGTCATGTCCCCTATACCGGTTGTCGTCGTTGACGTCCGGGGCACCACCTTGCTCAAGTGTCAACTCGCTCGGGTAGTCGTCTCCGCTGGTTCCTTCCCAATCCCAATATGAGTTGCCAGGGTCGGTTGCGCCCGTGGTTGGGGTCAGGTTGTCTGCCGTAGGGTCGATGTTGATCGGCGTGATGTTCAGCCAGTAAGCGCCGGTGCTGTCGCCAACACCCCGCGCCTCGAAAAAGTAGGTTCCGCTCACCGGCGCGACGAAGCTGATGAACGACATCGTCGTGCTGTTGGTCAGGTTGTCGTTGCGCCAGACGGCACCGTTCGGAGCGCGGATTGTCAGTTCCGGATCGAGCCGACTGTTCTGCGTGCTGTTCGCCCAGAGGATGAATGAGTATTGCTGCCCCGCTTGCAGTTCGGCCCTGAACACGTCGACGTCGCTGCGCGACTCGATGGAGCCCGCAGCCGATGTGAAGCTCGTGATCGTCCCGCTGCCGATCTGATGGGCAGCAGGTTGCGTGTCTGTGTGATCATCCGGGGCCACACCGTCGATGAGGTCCTGAATGGCGACAGAGCCGAAATCGACAATACCGACTCGTTCGTAGGCTCTCTCGATCATCAATGGCGCGCCGGAGGCGGTCGCGGTCAGGTTGAGCGTCTCCGCGCTAGCGCTCGGTGCGAGGGAGCGGATAATGTCCCAGGCGGACCAGCCCCGGACGGCGTCAAGCAAGACGCCGAGGGACGGCAGGGTGAACCACAATGTTGAGCCGGCATCGCCACGGAGGAACAGCGCGCCGTCGTTGTCGGGCAACGTCGCCACTGTGTCCTCGCCAACCACGCACGCGCCCGCTGCCGGGATCAGATCGACCAACACGTTCTGGTTAGAGAATCGAAGGACCTCAACATCCTCTAAAGTATCGAAGCCCTCCGGACCGGATACGATAATCGTCCGCTCATTGAGCCGCCAAAAATCGTTGTCGTTCACCGACCGGTTGTAGAGGACAGTATCGATGCCATCGCCGCCATCGATTGCGTCGCTCCCGCCCCCCTGAAAGATATAATCGGCACCGCCTCCGGCATGGATGTAGTCACCGTGAGCACTGCCAAAAAAGGTCTCGTCAGAGCTTGTCCCAGTATGATTTGCGCCAGACGACGAGCCGAACGATCCCGACGAAAGGTAGTCTGCCCCCCCACCCCAAGTGCTAATCATCTGGCCAAATGACACAGGCGAACTTACGTCGTTTCGTCCATCTGCATACACTCCGTACTGCAGATCATTTTCGAGCTCTGACCCGAAGTGAACGTGCAGGTGATAGGAATAGGTGCCATCGGTTCGCGCAGCCAGTCCGGATGCGGCGCTAATACCAATAGTCTGTCCTGCTTCGACCTCGAACAATGGGCCAAGGCCTATACCAGACGAACTTACAGAGCCTTGAGCCAGATGTGCGTAGGTCGCATAAAGCTTTTTGCCACCAATTCCTTCATACTCAATTGTAATATAGTTGCCCAAGCCATGATCACCCGAGTTTGATCCGAAACTCGGAAGATCGTCCCGCCAAGCTACAACGATACCATCTGCAATGGACTGAACCGCCGCTCCATTGACTGAAAAATCCCATCCCCAGCGCCAGTGCGTCTCAGGGAAATGACTATTCCCATTGCCTCGATTGGCGTTTGGACCTTGAGCGCTAGTAATTACCCCGGAGTCTAGAGGCACAGGTAAATAAAATGTCATTTCTCCACCTTTAATTTCTCGTCACAACAGAGAAAATTCGCCCGGTTTAGGTGTTCCATCCCGGACGATCACATAGACCCTCGCCGGTCCGCGCTCTTCATGGCAACATCGATCCTGCGTGAGGTTCGGGATAGGAGACGTGCATGCTGATCTCCGAGACATGCTAACTGACCCTCCGAGCGTTGTAACCAAAGAAGTAACCGTTCAAGGCGAAATCACGCGGAGCCACTCGCGATTGCGCTTGTCGCTGGCGTCGGGCTTGTCCACTCGACAAAACCTCGAAGCCCTTTCGGTTCCGACTGTTCTGCCAGAGTCATCCGCACGCGTAAATTCAGCTCACCTCTGCCTTCGCCACAAGCCCGTCAGCAGGGCCCTCGCGACCCCACACAAAATTTGGGTCACCGCTTCCGACACTGACCTGTCAAGAAAAACGATGTCGCACACGGCTTTTCGGAGCATTGGCAAACCCCGACCGCACCCGGGTGCCTGACGACACCGCCCCGAGGCAGCCAACCTTCGCGCCTGTTAAGGACGTCAGGTCGGGGGGGAGCGTCGCCCGTTGCGACCCGTAAGTGCCCCTGCAAATTGAACGTAGCACCGATCAGGCGCACGTACGCCCTTGTTTTAGTCTGCCAGTCGATCTGACCGCAGCTTCTTGTCTTCATTTAGTGGCACCGGACGAGGGTATTCGACGTCGATGCGCGTAAAGCCCGCGCATACTGATTGAGCCGCGTACGATCGAGAGCAGGTCGTTTGATCAATGATCCGTCTCGACATACACCCCCGAGCAATCGTAGGCGACCGCCACTGCCTTGGCGCCGTTGCCCATGAAACTACGCGGGCTCAGTGTTTGCGTCGCGGCGGAAATGTCGCTGTCGAGCATGACCTCGACCACCGCCCCGCTGACCTCCTCGACGACTCTGACGCCGATCTCGACGAGGTCCGGGAATGGCAAAGCCGGGCGTTCGACCGGATGTATCCCATCGTCATTCTCGACGCGCTGCGGGTGAAGATCCGGAATGCCGACATGGGCAGAGCGTCCGACCTGAGCGGCTAGGCGCGGTGCCAGGCGCTTGTAATACTGCCGCAACCCGATCCCGGCCTCGCGGGCCAGGCCGACCAGCTTGCGCCGTGCCGTCTCGTATAGCCGGGCGTCGGTGGGATGGGCGATATTCTTCTCCATGGCCGTGCTATCGACGGTAATCGCAACGGTTGCCGATGGGGACGGCCTCTTGTTCGGAAACGTCGAAGTTCGGTTGCAGGGTATCGCTGCCCCGGAACTTGATACGGAAATCGGAGGGGCGAGCGCCGAAAACTTAAGGCGCATCGCACAGGGTAAATTCGTGATTTGCTACCTCGACGGTACAAGAGCGGGAAAATCACTGCGCCCTGTCGCGGTTTGCACATTGGACGGCACCGACCTCGGGGAAACTCAGGTTTTTGAAGGTAACGCGAGGGACTGCCCGAGATTCTCCAAGGGAAGGTATGCAGGTGCTGAACGCGAGGCCGTGGCGCGTGGAAGCGACCTTAGTGAAAAATACAAGCTACCCCGCTACTGCAACTAGGTGTCGCACCTGATAGCATCCAAGCGCAAAACAGTTGGCGGGCTTTTTGGCGGGTAAACCCAAGTAAGCCTGAATTTCTCCAATATTTTCAATGATATATGGCGGAGGGGATGGGCCTGAAAGACAACCTTCTCCACGCCTAACCCATTGATATTGCTTGCTAGACGATAGGGGCAAAAGAAATACACTTAACCTTTTGACCTTGATTCAAGAGCGTCCACTAACGCATGTAGTGTTTCGTTTGTCTTCCTGAACCGGAGGCGATCATCCCAACGCGGTCCCAAGCAATCCAAGCATTGCAGTGACTCGACAAATAACACGGCGACCAAGGTTGGAGTTCGAATGGCGCTTCAGGACTTCGTGGCAAAAAATGAACATCCGTTCGAGTCTTGCCCCCGCAAAACCAGTTGTTGATCGTCGACACGCGCCCTGAGACTGACTTTTCCGATCAACAAGCCGAAGTTTGTCACAGCACTTACTGAACGTCCACGAAGCGATGCGCTCACGCGGCCTCTTAATCCTTGCGAATTCGACAGCGTTCCATTGTAATTGTTGCCGCCAGCATGGCGCATTGCGAGTACGCCAGTAATTTTCATCCGACCCAGACGACTTCCTGAACCACAGTTTGTCGTATAGCGCCAGTTTCCAGCCATATTGCGCGGACCAAGAGAAATTGGCGGCGGTGGCAAATACTTGCGTTCGTTATTGGGATCGGAACGCCATGCGGCAAGCGCGGCTTCTGACATAGCCTTTAGCCGGACATGCTGGTCGGCGCTCAGATAGCCCGTAGCCTCTGCCCCCTGTGCGGCTTGCCAAGCGCTGAGCGCAGATCGGGTACCACGCCCGATAACCCCGTCCACGCCGTTTGGATCATGTCCCAAGACAAGAAGCCTCGCCTGCAGATCACGGATATCCTGCTTGTCGAGTCCCAGCGCAGATTCCGAAGTCTCGGATCCTGGTGTTAGCGGTGACGAAGAACCTGTATCGACCTTCGGCGCATCGGTCATTCTGCTTTCCGTTGGTTCGTTCTCTGCAGGGGTCTCGAGAGCGGAGCTTTCCGACAGATCACGATCTTGCAATCGCGCGTTGAGCCCCGCCACGTCGATTTCACCCACAGGCTCGGCCAAAAGCACGCTTATGGCAAGATCAGAGGATGGATGTTCATTGACAATCCGGTCCAACAGCGCACGCACGGCGGAAAGGGTCGTCAGTGAACTCTCCGGGCCCTCGTAGATGCTCTCTGCCTCTGTCAGCAGGGCCTCGGGGCTGTCCTGTGCGGCTAAGGCAGACGCTGCAAAGACAAGAAAGGCCATCGCAAGCCCAAACCGTCGCACCAAAATTGCCATGACAAACCCTCACCGTTGATAGACTACAGGTTCGGGAAGCTTGCCAGATATGTCAATGCTGCCGTACCCTCCCCATATCAGGGTTTTAGCGGTGGGTCTCGATGTTGAACTTCAGGTTGATTGTTGTGTCAGCGGTGCTTCTTCTAGGAGGTGCTTCGTTCGCGCTCGCGCAGACCGATGAGGATACCGCCAACCGGCTGCTGGTCGACGCCGTAACCGGCAGTGGAGGAGCCTTAGACCCGCTTTACAAGCGGCGGCTTCTGTCGGCCTTGGCTGAAGAATTCCGAGGGACCGCAGCGGCGCGATCAGTTGCTTCGGGTGCCGTGAGTCTTTTTAAACTTCCGGAAGCGCCCGCATGGCACCAATTACTGGTCGCAGGCAGCGAGATCACTGGGTTCGATCATGGTGAGTTCCCGTCTTACGGTGATGCCACCCATCCAGGCTTCGACATCGGGTTGCCCGGGCAGGCCGATTGTGGTGTACCGGTAACCTCACCACTTGCGGGAAGTGTTGTGAGGGTGGTTGCAGAGGATGTGCCGGACTCCGAGCTTGCGCAGATCGGGATCGACCGGGCTCGCAATGATCGCGATCTTGATCGCAACACGGGTAACGCGGTCATTCTTCGGCACGGCGACGGAAGTTCGGTGACCTACTCGATCTACCTTCATCTTCAAAGCACACCTTCAAGTTCTGACGGATTGCCCTGGCGCGTCGGCATGACCATTCCCGCTGGCGCCCAGATTGGAAAAGTCGGCGAGACTGGTGCAGCGGAGGGTTGCCATCTGCATTTCGAGGCGCGGAATTTCGAAGGGACTTACAAGTACCTTCATCCCGAATTCGGCAACATCTACCCGTCAGGGGATATCTCCGGCACAGAGACGTTTGCGAAGGACTGGGTGGACCCGGAGACATTTCTACGGCGGGCGTTTTTAGCTATGCATCTTGGCACAGAAACACCTCCGGCGACGTCGGCGGAGGACTCGCCAGAAACTAAGGCATCGGACCCTCAAGCAGAGAATGCGGCGGAGAGTGCGGGAATTGAGACGACAAGTGAGGAAGCGGGAGATCGCGAGCTTACGGCTGGTGACTGGATCGAAACGCGCGAGGCGCGCCGGACGGTCCGACCTGGCGAGACGGCCGGCGACATCTCGGTCGCTGAAAATGGCGGCGTGCGGTATCGTGGTGAAATGCTCTTTGCCGCTGCGCATGACCCGGCCGCAACCGAAGTACGCCTATTTTTCTCGCCGGTTGCGGGAAGTGCGCTTGTCATGCAATGGGATCTCGACTGGGGAGGGTTGCGCGCAGCTCTGATCAATTTGGGAACGCAGCAAGTTCTGAACAGCGATCTCGTCCCCGAGACGGCAGTCCGTGGAAAAGCAGAGGCAATTAACGTTCGGCAGCCCATGTTGCCGGTCGCATGGTCGCCCGATGGCAAGTACGCTGCCATTCCCCTGTCGCCAGGGGAATGGCAGGCAGACCTGCTATTGATAGATGCGGAGAACGGCAACCAAGTCGTACTCCAGACTGATGACCTTCAGCCAGGGCAGTGGACGTTCCCGAAACTCGAGACTCTTCGATGGGAGGGCGATGACTGGGCGTCGATCAATTATGACGTGCTTGCATGTGCGGATGCGGACTGCACCGCGCCAGCAGTTGTTGGGTCAATCTCTGGCGGGCATCGCGTAAGCACGCTGTTGAAGCCTGCACCAGAATCTTCCAAAGAAGTATCGGTCGAGGCGAGCGAATGGGGGCCAAGCCTCGTCGCTGGGGTGGAGGTGGGCTATTATCCTTGCCGTGCGCCAGCGAACGAAACCGATGCCTGTCTTCGCGCGCTCGGGCTATCGAAGGAGGCCATATCGTTTTCATTTGAGAGTGATGGGGATTATTCGGGGTCCAGTGTCGGTACCGAATTTCGCGAACTGGGTGCTGTAGACCTTGCTACCAGGCAGTTCATTGGCAACACCTTCTACTACACACCGATTCTTCTAAATGGCGCTCTGGGCTTTCAAGAGGTCCCATTTACTCGAAATCTTCCCGGAACATTCCGGGACAGTACTAGTCAGCAGATGCTGCAGCGCTTCCCGCGGGCCAGCAACATCGGTGGAATTGACATCCGGTCGCACCGCCGCCTGCCTGACGGCACCCAGCGCTTCACTGTCGTCGAGATAGTAAATGAGGGTTGCCGCGCCTGCGAGATCCTCGGCAGCGCGGTGTCGTTTCTTGAAATTGGCCCCGCTACAGGCAACCGCTTGGAGCGGCGCCCTATCGGCCTTCTGTTGGGTGATCCTGCCGAAGCCGTCGAAATGACCGCCGAGGTGATCCGCGGCAGGCCCGAGAGTCTTCAGGTTTCGCTCAACGCCCTTGGATACGACGCTGGCGAAATGGACGGGTTTCCCGGCCCACAGACCCGCAGGGCACTAATGGAGTTCCAAGTCGAGCACTGCCTGACGCCCACGGGACAACCGGACCCCGCCACCGCGAACGCCCTCCTTGGAGCCGACGGGTTTGAGGCACCCTGCGCTGGCGCGCGGTTGCCAGAAAGGCTCGACGCGAACACACCGCTGCTGAGCGGTATCTACGTCGATGATCCGGCATTATGTTCCGCGACCAGTGCTCCGTACGAGACCGTTCACTTGCAGCAACGCATTGTGCGGGGGCGCTCCATCACATGGGGGCATGAAGGCGGTTGCGAGATACGGCGGACGGATATCCGCGACGGCGTGACGCTTTTTCGCGGAACCTGCTCCGAGGGAAACCAATCGAACGAAAGTCGGTGGCGCTTCGATGTGCAGTCGAACGAAAGTTTCATCGACCTAGACATGCCGACAGCGATCCCACGTGACGCCGCGCCTCGGCGCTTCACCAGATGCCCCGACAATAGCACGCTACGGTCGGCTTTCGCCCCTTGGTTCGGAGATGCTGCGCCCGGGGGGGCTGGAGCGGAAGTACCGGGTCAGCAGACAGTGGCGGGAACGGCAGCGGACGACGCTTCACGCGGGGCCATTTCGAAAATGGAGCCGGTCACGTTCGCCCGGACTATGACGCTCAACTGGGGCGGCACGCCACAAGGCATCGTCGGCACGCTTCAAGTCGCCGGGCGACTGGACGAAAGCGGGCTTACACTGACCGTGCAAAGCGTGAACGGACGCCACAATCCGTCCGCGAGGGCCGATCCAGTCGATCGCGGGGCTGAAATCGACTTTTTCATCAACGCCGTACCAAGAAAGAACTGCGAGGGGTGTAAACCGACTGATGGCAGCTTTCGGTCCGCGACGACCATAAGATTGCAAAATGATGTCCTAAGTGGACCATATGGCGAAACGACGGCTTTCGTGCCCATGTCGGTTCTTGAGCGTAACGACCTTGTGAGCGTCAGCCTCGTCGGAACAGACAACAAGATCTATTTGTCTGACCTCACGATCGATTTGGCGCGCGATTTTGCCAGTGGAAGGATAGCTGCGGCATCGGCGAAGGCGAATGGCAATTTCACCGCACCCCTTGGCACGAGTTGGGTTCAATTGGCATCGCGCAAGTCGCTATCTGATGCCCGAGAATTCGCATATAACATGGGTGAAGGAGCTCGGATATTCCGGACTGAGAATGGTTGGCACGCGATCACCGGGACGATCCTTTCGGAGCCGGAATTCGATGGATTGGCCGATATTGTTCAAGCTAACGGCTGGCCTGCCGACAGTCTTTTGACAAGGGGCACGGGTTTTGTCGAAGAACTGTCCCTACGCGAAGGCCAGCCACCGCCGCCTCCCGCATTTACCTATGCAAAAACACAGCGTCCAACTGAGCTATTGAGCCGCTATTGGCGGGAGTCTTCGGCGGTCTATGAAAGCGTCGAGAAGCTTCCTACCGGCAGAGAGGTGGTGGTATGGGGGCAACCGGATCAACTGGGAGACTGCCTTGTCAGTAACCACGAGGGGATCTTTATAAAGTGCATCGATCTAGGAACCAGCGTCGCGGCTGAAGCGCTGAATGCTGAACTCCAGGGCGCTCATGCAAACAGTTCCGTCCAAGCAGCAACTACTTCTGGTGCCGTATCGCCAGTCGAAGCTGTTGATACGCCTGACTTTCGCGAGATCATCGCTAGTCTCGACTATGTCCTTGCTGCGGACAAGGCTGCGACGGCCGAACTCCTCCAGACCGCGTTCACGCTAATTGGCGGGATGGAGCCTGATGGTACCGCGGCGCTCCTTGGCATAAGCGCCAAAGATTTCGCTGCCGAATTCGTCCTCGACCCCGAAGCAATGCTTGCCGTTGTTGGATCCGACATAGTCGTGAACGCTGGCGAAGCTGCCTTCGCAGAGGCGGCAGGCGATCTCGTTGCAGGATATATGTTTGCATCCGGTCCACTGTCGCAACTTCCGAATGAATGGCAGGTGCCTTTGCGCGCGTTTGTCGATGCTACCATCGTGGAGAGCGTCGGGCTTCTGGCAACCGGCACCGACCCGACAGGTGCCTCCTTGGTAGGACCCATCGTGGATCGGCTGAATGATGTCTATGAGATTTATCAGGCAACCAACGCGCTTTCGCGGACTCAGGCGAGTGGTCTCTTCGCGGTCGCAAATGGAGCCGAAATCACCGCAGAACTCGTCCGCAAGCATCCTGGTGAGAAGTCGGAGGCTCTGAAGACCGACTGGTTCGCGATGACGCGGGAAAACCTCCGCGACATTGTGGGAGCCGACGATGCGAGTTCTTCATACAATGTCACTGTGATCGGATACCGTGCCCTTGAAGCACTTGGCCGCGGGGATGCTGAATCAGCACGGGCCGAGATCGAAAGGATGCGGGCCGTTGGGGATGCCACGCAGGGACTCACGCCACTCTCGGCCGAAGGACCAATCGATCTTCTGGTTCGGCTTGCAAGTGGTGGCAACGACGCGCCGAAGGTTCTCGTAGAGACATTCCTGAAGTCGACCGCCCTCCGATCACTACACCCGGCTTCCGGTTCAGTAGCCACCGCCGAAACAGCGGGAACACCAGAAGCGCATGGGGACAGCGCTTCCGCAAATGTAGACAGTGCTCAAGTTTCCCCGCTTAGCGTCGATGTTTTCGATGGTGTTTGGGTCCAGTCAGGTCAAGGCTGGAAATGGACTTTCCGCTTCGAAGAGCTGACGGCAAAGGTCATCAGCGGCGGAGATTCCGCTCGCCCAATCAACAGCGAGATCTTGCGAATTGAGCGCCTACAAGGCACTGATTTCTCAGGTTCCTGGCGTTTCCGGAATGGACAATGGTACGAAATCTTAGGTTCGGTTGAAGGCGATACAATTACCATTAGAACTGGACGAACGACTAACGGCATTGACGAGTGGGTCTGGAGACGTGAACCTTCAAGCGAAAATGACAATAGTGGAGCCCAAACGACTTCTTCGTCGATTATTGGTTCGGCCAATGCTTGGGCGCGGCTTCCCGGTATAGAGAAAGTCTTACTAGATGTGGTTTCGACCTATCCTGGAACGAGTCTCAGTGGCTGCGCCCAAGCACATGGCCCCATTTCGCCTGAACTCCGTATGAAGCTCTTTGACGATGCTAATATGACGGTTGTCGACCAGCGAGGCCGCACAGCCGTGCGCCCAGTCACACGGCAGATGATCGAGGGCGATCGCTTCTGTCTCAATCCCAATAATGCGCAGTGCGCCGCCTCAAATTACCAATTGTACTACTGCGCATCCGGCGAGATGCTTTTTGTCAACCCTGGCGGCGCCTTTTCCGGGACGTTCCGCGTGACCGATGTCGTTGAACGCCCCCGGAACCCGATTGTTTCAACCGTGATCACAAGCGAGATTTACGGGCGAAATCTACCCGATATTCGCTCCGAACGGACCGGTTGCGCGCTTTCGAACGGCTGGAGCGAAGCAACCGGGGTTCGGTGGAATGGCGATTGCCAGAATGGGCGCGCTTCAGGGCCTGGGACGATAGAATGGATGCGCGGGCCGGAAGTCATCTGGCGCACACGCGTCGGTCCGAACTGGGGTATTGCGCTGTCGGATGGGGTGTTACGCTATGATATTGACCTAAAAGCCTTCGACTTCAGCCTTTCAAGCTGCGACCAAGGCATTTCGGGCTTTCGCTCCGTCAACATCAAGGCACCGGTGGGCACGCCGCAAACCTATTTCGAGAATTCTTGGGTCGCTGACGAATTGATGCGTCGCGGTGCGCGATACGCGCAAGCCGAGTGCCCGGTCGATAGAAAAGGGTTCTCCAACATCGTCGTCGCAATTGAGCTGAATGGGGAACAAGTTGTGCGAGGCCGGAACAACGAGAAAGAAAACTTGACATGGCGCGAGTTCTCTAATCCGGCTGCCCGCGCCATGCAAAACGAGTTGCAGCAGGCCGAACGCAACCGGGTCGCCAGCGAGCAGCAGCGACTTGCTCAGGCAAGGGCAGATGCTCTTACGGCCGAATTTCAACGCCGCCGTGACGGGATCGTCGCTCAGGCGGAGAACTTCGTTGAGACTGGACGCGGAAACATTGACGACCTCGCCGCCGCGCTCGAAATCGACCATCTGGGGACACTTGATCGTCTTGAACGTGGCGCCACGCTCAGACTCGGACCGGTTGAAGGGCTTGCGACAGTCACACACGACGGCGAGCGCCATTATCGTGTCAATCACGTCACCTCTTCGCCGTTTGCGAGGCTGGAAAGAGAGTTCCGCTCGAAGCAGGATTTCTCTTGGGAGAACTGGATGGCCCTAACCCAGTCTGCCATGCCTGACAGAACCGAACTTTCTTGCCTCTTCGAGCGGATAAGTACAGTTCCCCAAGAAGTCCGAGACGTTCGTGTAGAGCTTCTTTCGTTTTCGCGAGGTAGCAATTCAACGGTGATTTCGTTCTTGTGTGAATGAGCCTTTTGCTTTCTTGACACACTTTTCTTGGTGCCGACCCGGCGGATAGAGATAGATGACACGGCGAAGCACCTGCGGATTTTCAGAACCCGTTCTGGTTGATCCCTGCGGGCAGTTTCTGATGGTGTGATCGCCCCCCGACGGCATCGATGTGCGAAGGTGGGTCTGCAACGATCCATAGTGGAGAGCGGTCATATCGGAGATTACCACGGTCGGGCTCGACCTGACGAAGAATGTCGTACAGCTCTCAGCCATCACTTTTCTGTTGACACTCCGCCCCCCCCCCCCGGCACCATCAGGCTGGTTGGGATATTTTGACTGGAGTTAGAGATGAAGGCTGGTGGAATTCTCGGTATTATCGGTGGGGTTATAGCGCTAATTGTCGGCGTGATTGGCTTCAAGCTTGCTGGCTTTGGATCAAGTGCAATGTCTGGAATTGCTTCGTTTAATGGCGATGCCAATTCTGCGCGTGTGAATGCTGACGTTCAGTCAACTCTGGCCTTTTATAGGACAATGTCCATTCTAATGCCGATTGTTGGCCTCGTAGGCGCCGGGGTGGCTTTCAAGAATGGAAAGGTCGGCGGAGCGCTAATGGGTTTTTCAGCGGCTGGAATTCTTTGGGCTTTTGGATTTGGCGTATTTTCCTTAATTTGTGCAGTTCTTCTAGGCATTGGTGCGTTCTTGGCGTTCTCGGATGCTCAGAAGGGTCCGTACCAGCAAACATAGCGCGTCAATTTCCTTGCGCTGCGAGGCGCATGGCGAAATCAGCAGACCACCTCTGGGAGCAATGTGACAGCCCGAAACTGCACGCGTCGTTGCCTCCTATGGATGTGGGGGTGTTGATGTGCATGGTGGCCGGGCTTGGATAAGCGTCCCGCTCGCTCGCCGGACCGCCGAAGCGAAAGCAGGAACAGGAGCACGGCCAGCACTGTGGCGGCGTAGCGCAACGCCACCCGAACCCCCGGGCTGGCCGCGATCCCTGTGAGGAGCGCGGCGATCACCGCCGCCCCCGCTTCCAATCGTCGAGGCGGGCGTAGATCGTGACCGCGATGCCCCCGAGCGCGACTACGATGAAAACCCAGCGCAGGGTGTCGAGATACGGCACGAGCGGCAGGATGGCGGTCTGGGTCTCTGCCAGGACGCCTTGCGCCACCTCGACCCCGGCTGCGCCCAGTGTCGCCACACCAGCTGCCCCGCCGCCTTTCATGGTGCGGCTCTGGGCCAGCACCTCGCGCGCAGGAGGCGATTCCTCGGCGAAGGCAGTCGCGCGGACCGGGAAGCGGTCGCCCCATTGGCGCGATGGGCCGAGGTCGACATGGATGAAACCCGAGCGCGGATAGAAGCCGAAGCCCAGAAACCCGACTGCTCGTGCCGCCGCCTCGAAGGCCACCGGATCATGGTTCGACATAGCAATGTCGAAAGCAGCGCCGCCCATGTGCTTGGAACGCGTCGCACCGCCAACGGCGCGGTTATGCTCCGGGCTGCGATAGGCGGAGCGAACGATGAGCGGCTTACGCAGCCGGTCGCGCAGCGCCTGCAGCTTGTCGAGCGCGGGCTCGTTGATCAGCAGTTTGCCGGTGCCGCGGCAGGCAATTTCGGCGGGGGAGAAGTTGCTCCAGGTCCAGGCGCTTTCTGGCACGTCGCGCCAATGGTGGTAAAACGTCGTCGTCATGGTGTTCTCCAGAAACAAAAAGACCCGCCACTTAAGCGGGTCAGTTGGGCAAACGGTTTGGGATGGCGAGCGGCTATGGACCGCCGCCGAAGATTTTCAGCTTGATTGCGATGCCCGCCAGCAGCGCCAACATGACGCCGGTCGTGATCATGCGGACAGCGGTCTGCATCGCGGTGCGGCGCACCAGCCGCACGCAGTCGAGCAAGGATCGCAGGTCGCGGATATCGAGCGCTGCCTCTTCACCATCGAGGCCGACATCGGCCAATGCGCGTTTCGCGCCCTCTTCTGCGGCGCGTGCTAGCATGGCCTCGAAATCAGCGTCGGGTATGCGGACGAAGCCCTGATCGGATCGAGGTGGTGTCATGGGGTAATCCTTCCGCCGCTCAGCCGATCTTGCAGCCCCAAAGGGACGTTTGATCCGCCGCGAAATAACCATCCTGCGCGCGGAAATACCCCTGCAGTTCAACGGTATCGCTAGCGGTCAGCGGCACCATCGTCTGTAGCCACAGCGCCGTCGCCTCCGAGACATGCGCGCCACTGATCTCGCCGTAGGACCCTCGGATTTCAGTCGCGCCGTTCAGGACGAGCCGCCCGCGCATCCGGGCCGCTGTGCTGGAATTGACCTTGTAAAGGAGCGTTGCGCCAAAGAGGTAGGTACCATCCACGGGGGCTGTAAACAGGTTGGTCCCGGCATCAAAGGCACCCTGATCGTTGTAGTCGGTGTTGTTGAGGCCGACTTTCGTCCAGGTCCCGACCCCGACATAGTTGTCGTAGTTCGTGTAGGCCTTGAAGCGCGGCAGCCGCGGCTGATCGACAATGCCGGTGGCGTTGTCGACGCTGAGCCCGTCGAAGAACGTGCTGCCGTCGGCCGAGACCGCGAGCCGGAAGCGGTCGGAGCCGAAGAGCCCGACCAGCGCCTTGGTCACGAAGCCCGTCTGCAGCGTCAGCCCGAGATCGTTGCCCGCCGCCTCCTTGTTCATAGTGTAGAACAGATCGCCGGTCCCACCCTCGGCCACGGTCTTTGCCGTCCAGAGCGCCGAGTTGAGTTTGGCCGAGAACGGATTCGACGCATCCGCCGTCGTGCCGATCCCCAGGAGCGCCATGTTCTGCACCGCCGCCGGTGTGGTCCCGGTCCAGCCCGCGCCGTCGTAGACCAGCAGCAGCCCCTCGTCCTCGACCCATGCCCGCCAGCCGGTCCGGGGTGGCAAGCGGATCCAGGCGCCATCGGTCCAGAGCGCGACGTTCAGATCCCAGCCCGTCCAGTCCCCGGTCGCGCCTGAGGCGACGATGTAGCGGTCGCCATCTGCGGGGCTGGCGGGCGGCGCGGTCAGGTCCCGGTCGAGGACGGAGAGCTGCACTAGCCCGTCGAGGACCCGCAGCGCCTCGTTGTGGGTGACGTGCTTCTGGGCCTGCGCCGCCAGAATGTATGGGAGCAGCAGATTGGTCGTGGTGTCGGACATAGCGGTCCTCAGAGTTGGAGCGTGATGGTCTTCGGCGCACCCCGCCCGGTCAGGGCGGAGAGATGGAAGATGCGGATATCGAGCGTGTCGCCGGGCCCGAGCGGCGCGCCCCAGTCGTCGGTCTGGTCGGCGGCGGCATAGACCACGTTGGCCGCGGACGTACTTAGCAACCGCTTCACCGTCGCCCCGTCGAGGATCTCGACCTCGTAGGCTTCGGTCTCCTCGGCGAGCGGTACGTCGACCGCGCCCCAGCTGTCGGCCGCGAGTGCCCGGGACCGGCGTGTCCAGCGGATCGTCAGATCGCCGGGCGTGCGCGGTTTGCGCCATGGCTGCTCGACATGGGCCACCGAGAAGGGTCGCAGTCCCGCACCAACTGGCGTGAAACTGGCCGCAACATAGGTATCGTCGCTCACAGACTGGCTTGCGGGACCGATGCGCCAGTTCCACGGCAGCCCGAGATCAGCCTCGGCGATTGGCAACGAGGCCAGAGCGTCGTCCAGCACCACCACCCGCGCGCCTGCCGGAGCCGGATTGGCCATGGTTGCTTCCGTGCCGCGCTGGCCGCGCAGCAGCCGGGTGAGCCGATACCGGCCGGGGGCGATCAGTTCCGCCACGCCCGCCTGCACGATTTCCCAGACGCCCGATGCACTCTCTATCGCCAACGCGTTCGCCCCGCCGAACAGCGCCAGGTCGGTGACACTCTCCAGCGTGCCGGTCAGCAAGTCGACCACCAGCGCATTGCCGAGATCGAAGCGCGAGGTCGGACCCGCGTAGAAATCCGAAACAAGTGTCCCGATCCGGGCCCGTCCGCCAAATGACGTCAGCAGCTCGAAGCCATCGGTAGAGGGACTGCGGAACACCGCCATTTCGCCCGGCCAGGGAACGGCGTGCGCCGCGGCGAAAGGCCGATGCGCGGGTTGATCCTCTGTCAGTTGCGGCAGGTCCAGCAGCGCCACCTCGGGTGCGCCGAACACCACGGTTTGCGAAAGCGATGAGGGCCGTGGCGATCCGGGCGGAAGGTCGTGGGCCTCACGATCCTGGCGAACGGCCTCGATCCCACGTGCCTCGGCATCCGCGATGGAGACCAGCCGCAGCGGGATGTTCCGACCGTCATGGTCCAATGTGACGACATCGGCCGGATCCAATGCTAGCCGCGAGGGTGGCAAACGAACCGCGACCGTCTCCCTCCCGGTCCAGGCTTCCATCAGCGCGCGACGGCACCGACGCTCGGCCTCCTCTGGCGGGACCGCCATCGGATAGCTCTCCGAGGCGATCCGGGTCGTATCGACCGTGATGCGGCGCGCCTCGACAAGGGCGGCGTCATAGTCCTCATCGGCACGCGCCACCTGCCATTTGAGGGCCTGCGGCAATTCAGTTTCCTGCCCACGGGTCATTTCCAGCACGTCGCCCTCGCGCGCGGCGACCAGATCGTCATGCGTAACGCTGGCCACTGCCGCCTGACCGCGCATGACGAAACGGATCTCGCCCTCGGTCTCGACCGCGTCGAAGCCGAAATGCCGTGACAGCGTGGTGATGGACGCGCGCGGGCTCTCCAGCGCGCCAATGTCATAGCCCTCGAGCACGTCGTCACCGTCACCGCGGACGGCTTCGACTGGCAGGGCCGCCCTTACAAATCGCTGTCGGCCATTGCTCGCGCCATCACCGGCACCCGCTGGAACGGCTGGGTGTTCTTCGGCCTGAAAAACCATCGGAGGGGCGCATGACCAAACCGATTGTTAGAAAACTGCGCTGCGCGATCTACACGCGCAAATCCTCCGAGGAAGGGCTCGAGCAGGAATTCAACTCGCTCCACGCCCAACGGGAAGCCTGCGAAGCCTACATCGCCAGCCAGAGGTCGGAGGGCTGGGTGCTGGTCCGAGATCAGTATGACGACGGTGGCATTTCCGGCGGGACACTCGACCGCCCCGGCCTGCAACAGCTCATGGCAGATATTGAGGACGGGCTGGTCGACGTGGTCGTTGTCTACAAGATCGATCGCCTCAGCCGCTCACTGGCCGATTTTGCCAAGCTGGTCGAGGTATTTGACCGCAATGGCGTGACCTTCGTGTCGGTGACGCAGTCCTTCAACACGACCACGTCGATGGGCCGGCTGACGCTTAACATCCTGCTGTCCTTCGCCCAGTTCGAGCGTGAGGTGACGGCCGAGCGCATCCGCGACAAGGTCGCCGCGAGCCGGAAGAAGGGCATGTGGATGGGCGGTGTGCCGCCCTACGGCTACCGTGTCGAGAACCGCAAGCTGGTGGAGGATAATGAGCGCACCGAACACGTCCGCTGGATCTTCGCCCGCTTCCTTGAGATCGGCTCAGGCACGGAACTGGCGCGGGAGGTGGCGAAACGCGGCATCCGCACGCCCCGCGGCAACCGGATCGACAAGAAATACCTCTACCGGATGCTGAACAACCGCGCCTATGTCGGCGAGGCGGTCCACAAGGGCGAGAGCTATCCGGGCGAGCACGATGCGATCATCGACAGGGAGGTCTGGGACAAGGTCCACGCGATCCTGACCGAAAGCCCCCGCAAGCGCGCCGCCCGCACCCGCGCCGATACGCCCGCGCTGCTCAAAGGGCTGCTCTACGGTCCGGATGGCGCGGCGTTCTCCCCGACCCACACGCGGAAGGGCGGCAAGCTCTACCGCTACTATGTCAGCCAGACAGTGCTGAAGCATGGTGCGGGGTCATGCCCGGTCGGCCGGGTTCCAGCAGGCGAGATCGAGGCCGCCGTCATCGACCAGCTCCGCGCCGTGTTCCGCCAACCCGAAATCGTGGCGGGCACATGGAAAGCGGCACACACGCAGGAGGGCGAGATAACCGAGGCCGAAGCTTGTACGGCCCTGCAACAATTCGACCCGCTGTGGGACGAACTGTTCCCCGCCGAACAAGCGCGCATCGTGGCGCTGCTGGTCGAACGCGTCGACATCGGCACGGACGGACTCAACGTGCGCCTGCGCGTCGACGGCCTCAGTGGCCTTGCGCGCGAGATGCTTGCAGGCGGTATCGAGGCGGCAGCATGACCAGAAGGACGCCGATCCCGGACACCGTGACGCTGCACGTCCCGTTCCACATTGTTAGACGTGGCGGCCGGAAGGAGATGCAACTGCCGGAGGGCGCGGCGCAGGCACGACGAACGGACAACACGCTGGTCAAGGCGCTGTCGCGTGCGTTTCGCTGGCAGAAAATGCTTGAAGGCGGAGCTTTCCCGACGATCTCCGAACTGGCTGCACATGAAGGAATCGCGGCGCCGTATCTCAGCAGAACTCTGCGGTTGGCGCAGCTTGACCCAGATATCGTCGAGGCAATTCTGAGTGGTTGCCAGCCTGCCGATCTCACTCTGGAGGCGCTTCGCAAGCCGCTACCATCTGAGTGGGCGCGCCAAAGAAGCCACTTGGCAGCCCTTTGCCGTCACCATGAAACTTAAGGAATCTGTGCGATTCAGGGGATTCACGACAAGATTCAGGCGTGTTAGGGTTCAAGAAAAGGATACAGGCATGAGCATTCTATTCACAGTCGGGTATGAGGGCACAGATATCGATAGGTTCGTGCGGACTCTGAAGGCTGCCGGGGTCCAACAACTTGCCGATGTGCGTGCGGTTGCAGTTTCACGCAAACCCGGATTTTCTAAGAAAAAGCTTTCCCAGCGCCTCGCTGAAGAAGGCATTGAGTATTTTCATTTCGTCGCACTTGGAGATCCGAAACCTGGCAGGGAAGCGGCCCGTGCAGGCAAATTTGATCTATTTCGTTCGATCTATGGCGACCACATCGAAACAGATGCTGCTCAGGATGCACTTCAGGATCTGAAGGATACGGTCAGCACTGCGGCCACGTGCTTGCTGTGTTTCGAGCGCGACCCAGAAACTTGCCATCGAACGATCGTTGCTCGTGAAGTAACCGATCAACTCGGCTTCAATATTTTTAACCTTTTTGCTGACGATCCAGAGCGCTATGTCCGTCACGCTGCAAAATTGCCGCGTTTCCATCCTAGTGAAAGCGTTACCGCAGCGTAGCGCTACACATGGGGAAACAGTTTGCTGCGCCGGGGTGACGCCCTACGGCGAATTCAAACGGTTATTTCCGGTTCGTTTTCGGCATTTGGGCGAAGGTGCTTCTTTTAAGCGATGGGATTGGGTCGATTTCAAATATCGGCCACCAACAAGCGACCGCAGAAGTGAAAGTTGCCATGTGATGGAGGACTCCATCGTTGTAGACGGGTCAATGCCTGCAAAGGACCGCTCAGCATTTCTCGACCCACTTGTTTCAAACTCGGTGAAAGACGCTGCTGCCGCCGGTAAGTCTCTCGCACTAATTCGGCCCAGGAATACGCGCTTCTATTACAAGGCAAAGGCAGATGCGGAGCTCGAAGCCGAGCGAAAAATCTATGAACAAGCCGCAAGCCAGGGATCCTTTTTTGACAAGCAGCTTGCGGCACTGGAGCCAAGCCCTTTTGAATTTCGCTTCAAATTTGAAGATGGCAGTGGCCCACATGATTACGCAAATGGGGACTGGGAAGCTCATGCCATGTTCTTCAACGGGCGAAGGCGTGAAGGATCGGACAAGGCGACGCTCGACTGGATGAGCGCAACGTTCAACGAACAATACGCAGAACGGGGAATGCTCTTCTGCGTCGGCAACATGGCTAAGCGCCCGCAGACATGGCAGTTGCTCGGCGTTCTTCGGGTTGACGAAACAGATCAACCAGCATTGTTCTAAGCATCTTCGCGATCGCGGCAACGGTCCCAGCCTTCGATACACTTCCCGACCGAAAGTGGACATCCCAAGGGGGAGCATCTGCCCAGCGTGACGCCGGAATCTCCGTGGATAGAGCTCTTTGGGGATTGGAAGCGTTGCGTACATTGCTGCGACTTTGAGTGCCGGAGGCGTCTCTGACGATCAAAACCGGCCCAAGCGCCGACTTGTGTTTTTAGCCAAATTGGCCAAAATGCGCCGGACACAAGCGGAGAGCCAGATGCAGATCTTGACTGCGAAGGACGCGAAGTACGGTTTTGGGAAGTTGATTGATCTCGCCCGAGCTGAGCCAGTCGCAGTAGCCAAGCACGGTCGCACTGTCGTCGTCGTGATGTCAGTCGAAGAGTACGAGCGGTTGAAAGCGCTGGATGAAGCTACCGTCACTTCAAAGCGCCATAGCGTAGGAAAGAACACAAGCGAATGATTGCAGACCACCTGACCGGAATTGAGCAGTTCGGTGCAGACCTTTGGAAGATGGCGGATGATCTGCGGGCCAACTCCGGGCTGGCATCCAACGAGTATTTCATGCCCATCATGGGGCTCCTTTTTCTGCGGCAGGCCACGAACCGCTACTACGCAGCTCTCGACTCAATCGAAGCCGACAAAGCCGCAGGAAAAATGCCAGATAGGCCCCTGGTCGATGCCGACTTCAGGCGTCGCCGCGCGATGATGTTGCCTGAAGCGGCCCGCTACGATGTGATCCTCGACATGCCTAAGGACGGTGAGCTCGGCGGGGCGCTGACTGCAGCCATGGAGGCCGTGGAAGAACACTTCCCGCCGCTTGCGGGTCAACTTCCCAAGGACTACGAGCGCTTCGACGACGATCTTCTTGAAAGCATGATGCGCAAGTTTGACACCGAGGCATTGCGCAATGCCTCGGGCGACGTGTTTGGCCGAATCTACGAGTATTTCCTCGCTGAATTTTCCAAGCAGGGCGCCCACGACAACGGAGAGTTCTTCACACCGCCTTCAATCGTTCAGACCATCGTTAACGTCATCGAACCCGACCACGGTATCGTTTTCGACCCGGCCTGCGGCTCGGGAGGCATGTTCGTGCAGTCCAGCCACTTCATCGAGGAAGAAGGCCAAGACACGATGAAACGCGTGACCTTCTACGGTCACGAGAAGAACGAGACGACCGCTAAGCTCGCCCAGACCAACCTTGCTGTTCACGGGCTTCAGGGCACCATCCGGGCCGGGAACGAGGCCATCACCTATTACAAGGATCCGCACGAACTTGTCGGCAAGTGCGACTTTGTGATGGCCAATCCACCGTTCAACGTGGACGAGGTCGACGCCGACAAGGTGAAAGGCGACGCGCGTCTGCCCTTCGGTCTGCCCGGCGTGAACAAGGGCAAGAAGATCTCCAACGCCAACTACCTGTGGATGTCCTATTTCTACAGCTACCTGAACGACAGCGGCCGTGCCGGCGTCGTTATGTCGTCCCAGGCATCCAGCGCGGGCCGGGATGAGGCGAAGGTGCGCCAGAAGCTGGTCGAGACCGGCGCTGTCGACGTCATGATCGATATCCGCGGCAACTTCTTCTACACCCGCACCGTGCCGTGCCAGCTCTGGTTTTTTGACAGGGCGAAGGAACGCGATCCAGAACGCGCCGATCACGTCCTGATGCTTGACGCGCGTAATATCTATCGGAAAGTCTCGCGCGCCATTTTCGACTTCTCGCCCGAGCAGCAGAAGAACATCGCGGCAATCATCTGGCTCTATCGCGGACAGTCCGACCGATACCTCGAACTCGTCACAAATTACCTTGCTGAGGCCATCGCGCATGGACAGGCTACGGCCGAACCGCTGAGTGGGTTTACAGACGCGCTCGCCAAACTGATCGACCACATGGCCCCGTTTGCCAAAGAGGCGCGCGATCCGGACCCGCTGGCGGAGACGTGGGCGGAACTGACCGCCGTGCAGGCGACGCTTAAGGACGACATCGCAGGCTTCGCGGCAGAAGTAGCCGGCCGGGCGAGTTCTTGGGCCGAAAGCGCAAATGGAGAGGGCCGCGACAACGCCACGCTCCATGCGGCCCGCAAAGGGTTGCATGACATGGCAGAGCGCTGCCGGGATCTGACCAAACAGATCGACCTGGCGGCGAAGCTGGCAGGGCGCGCTGTCGATGTGGCAACGAAAGAACTGGAGGCGAAAGACTCAGAGCTTTGGGTCAATGTGGAGGTCAACAAGGCGCGTAAGGCGCTGGAAAGCATCCGTGCCGACGCGGTGGAGGCGCTGCGAGGCTCACGGTACTTCGTCAAGCAAGCCGACTGGCTACAGGAGCGGTTCCCGGACGCGGTCTTGGCTGATGTCGAAGGGCTGGTGAAGTTGGTGGATCGGGCCGAAATCGCAGAACATGACTGGAGCCTGACGCCCGGCCGTTATGTCGGCGTGGCGCCCGAGGAGGTGGACGAGGACTTCGACTTTGAGGAGGCGCTGCGGTCCATCCACATCGACCTGACCGGGCTAAACGACGAGGCAGCGAAACTGGCAGCACGGATCGCTCGGAACCTCGAGGGGTTGGGAGTTTGACGGATTCCGCAATTTCACTCGGTGAAGCAGTGCGCGATGACGGCGGTGTCCTTCAGACTGGCCCGTTCGGATCTCAGTTGAAGCAGGCCGAGTATTCAGATGATGGCGTGCCAGTCATTATGCCAAAAGATATTCGCAACGGTGCGGTCGTATTCGAAACCGTGGCAAGGGTACCCGAAGCGACAGCTGATCGCTTGATGCGGCACCGCATCGCAGAAAATGGGATCGTCCTCCCTCGGCGCGGCGAAGTCACCAAGCGCGCCTTCATCGGCACAGAGGAAGCTGGTTGGCTTTGCGGCACGGGATGCCTGAAGATCGAGACAAAGGGTAAGCGCATCTGGCCCAAGTATCTCTACTACTACATGGGCACGCCGGCTTCCGTCGATTGGCTTGAGAAGAACGCCGTAGGTTCGACAATGCTAAACCTTAGCACGGAGATTGTCTCACGTTTCCCAATAAGGCTGCCTTTGATAGAGGAGCAAAAGCGGATCGCCGACATCCTCTCCGCCTACGACGACCTGATCGAGACCAATCAGCGGCGGATTGCTCTGTTGGAGGAGGCAGCGCAACTTCTCTATCGCGAATGGTTCGTCCATTTCCGCTTCCCCGGGCATGAACACGTGAAGATCACAGACGGTGTGCCAGAAGGCTGGGAGCGGCTGCCGGCGTCCGAAGCCTTCGAGGTCAACCCTAAGACGCCCCGCGATGACGAAGGCATCATTCGATACGTGCCGATGGCGGCTCTGTCCGAGACCGGCATGGTGATCGGCCGTGGCCCAATTGAGAAGCGGGAGAAGTCAACCAGCGTCCGTTTCCGAAATGGCGATACGCTGCTGGCGCGGATTACACCCTGTCTTGAGAATGGCAAGACTGGCTACGTCCAGATGCTCCAAGATGGCGAGATCGCCTGCGGCTCGACGGAGTTCATCGTTCTGAGGCAACGCCGTGTCAGCAGCTACTATGTCTATCTGACCGCCCGCCAGCACGACTTCCGCGAAAACGCCATTCGAAGCATGATTGGGTCGTCCGGAAGGCAGCGGGTCCAGCCCAGCTGCTTTGACCGATACTCCGTCGCCGTTCCGCCTGCCATGTTGGCTAAGCTGTTCGACGAAGCTGTCGGCGATATGTTCGATCAGATCGGCAATCTCGACCAACAGAACCAGAAACTCTCCCAAGCCCGCGACCTCCTCCTGCCGCGGCTGATGAACGGGGAGATTGCGGTGTGACCATTGAGTGGGAAGCTGATGAACTTAGAGGCTTTGAGAAGTTCCGGCTCAGCCGAAAAGATCACGCGCTATTCTTCATTGAGAATGAGCGCGATTTCGAAGCGCAGCTATATGCCATAAAGGCCGCGTTGTCTCGGAACAAGGAGGCAGAGAAAAAGGCCGTCGAAAATATCGAGCACATGCGGAGCCAAATTGATCTTCTTGACCCGGAAGATCACCGCAACGCAGATCATCTAAACGACCATCTCACGGACATGTTCCATGAAAGCGTCTACTCCGACGCCGCACACTCGATGTCCGCAGTCGGTATGCTGGCCCCATTCATCGAGTCGCTTTTCGTCGCAATCTTCGAGGCTATTCGAAAGGTAGAGGAACCCACGGACGAAGTGGACCCACGGCAAAATGCTTTTCGTGATTTGTATTGGAACCCTCAACTCGTCATCAAGAAGGGTGAATTCGGTAATGACCTCATTCGGGGCATCCAGGAGTTGGCAAGGTTTTCTGGATTGGAACTGTTTCTACCGGACGGATATGAAAAGACGCTGACGGCGTTGTTCGCATATAGAAACAACATGTTTCACAATGGCTTCGAATGGCCAGCCGACAAAGTCGAAAAGTTCCAAAACAGGGTAAAGAACAAGCATTGGCCAGAAAATTGGTTCCATCACTCATCCAAAAATGATGTCCCTTGGATCTATTACATGAGCGAGGATTTCATTCAGCACTGCCTGAAGTTGATTGACGAGGTTCTTGATGGCGTTGGAGAGTATTTAGAGAAGCGCAAAGCGTAGCAGACTGAGCTTGGTCTGATTTTTTGAGAGGGTTTCCATGGCTGTCACCGGCATCAACAGCGAAGACCGGTTGGTCCAGACGACTTTCGCCGAGCACCTGGAAACAGAGCTGGGCTGGGACAGCGTATATGCCTGGAACCAAGAGACCTTCGGGCCGGACGGCACGCTTGGGCGGAAGGATACGACCGAGGCCGTTCTGGTCCGTGACCTTCGTGCGGCGCTGCACCGTCTCAACCCAGATTTGCCCGCTCCGGCAATCGAGGACGCAATCCGAAGCCTTACCGTCTATGACGTCAGTCGGTCGATGATTCAGCACAACCGCGATATCTATCGCATGTTGCGTGGCGGCGTACCGGTGACCTATCGCGACTCGAAAGGACGACAGAAATCCGCCCGTGCCAAGGTGATCGACTTCGACAATGCAACCGGTGCCAACCGCTTCCTTGCTGTGCGCGAATTGAAACTGACCGGCTTGCGGACGCCCAACTACAACCGCCGCGCCGATCTGGTCTGCTTCGTCAACGGACTGCCGCTGGTCTTTATTGAACTGAAGGCCGTCTACAAGAACATCCGAGCCGGATTTGACGGCAACCTGCGCGACTATATGGACGAAAACGTCATCGCACACGCCTTCCATCACAACGCCTTCCTCATTGTCTCGAACGGTGATGGCGCCCGATATGGTTCGATTACAAGCACTTGGGAGCATTTCAACGAGTGGAAACGGCTAGATGAGGCGGACGAAGGCAGCGTGGCTGCGGAGCGGCTGTTGAACGGCATGCTCGCGCATGATCGATTGCTTGATTTGGTCGAAAACTTCATCTTATTCGACGAAAGCAAGGCAGGTACGACACGAAAGGTCGTTGCCAGAAATCACCAAGTTCTGGGCGTGAACCGTGCGGTGGCCTCCGTCGCTAGGCAAGAGGCGATCAAGGCCGAGATTCCGCCTGATGAACGCCTGCGCCACCGCGTGGTGGAGTTGCCGCTGGAACGAAAAACGCCAGCCAAGCGCAAAAAGGGTGATCAGGCGCTGCTAGAAGCGGAACCTTCACTTCCGTCCTTCATTCCCGAAGGTCCCGTCGACATTATCGAAAGGGCGCATCCCGATCTAGGTCGTCTGGGCGTATTCTGGCACACGCAGGGCAGTGGCAAGTCCTACTCGATGGCGTTCTTTGCCGAAAAGGTGCGGCGCAAGGTTCCGGGCAATTTCACCTTCCTGCTGATGACCGACCGGAATGATCTCGACAGCCAGATCTACAAGACCTTCGTCGGCTGCGGCATTGCCGGGAACGATACCCCGCGCGCGGCCTCCGGCGATGATCTGGAACGGATCCTGAAGGAGAACAACCAGTACGTCTTCAGCCTGATCCACAAGTTCAACAAGGACGTGGACCCGAAAAAGCCCTACAGCGAGCGCGACGACATCATCGTGATCTCGGACGAGGCGCACCGCACGCAAGCGGGGCGGCTCGCCCGTAATATGCGCCTGGCGCTGCCAAACGCTGCCTTCATCGGCTTTACTGGTACGCCCCTGTTCAAACAGGACCAAATCACCAAGCGCATCTTCGGCGAATACGTCTCGCGCTACGACTTCAAGCGGTCCGAGGAGGACGGGGCCACCGTCAAGCTGGTCTACGAGAACCGAGGCGAGAAGCTGGGTGTCGCCAAGACGGATCTGAACGACCGGATCGCCGAGAAGATCGAGGAGGCGGAACTCGACCCGGATCAGGCGGCGCTCCTCGATAAGCTGCTCGGGAAGGACTACGAGGTCATCACCGCCGACGAGCGGCTCGACAAGATCGCAGCCGATTTCGTGGATCACTGCGCAACAAGGTGGGAATCCGGAAAATCCCTGTTTGTTTGCATCGACAAGATCACCTGCGCCCGGATGCACCAGATGATCGTCCCGCGATGGAGGGCGAAAGCCGCAGAAGTCAGGGCGGCGGCCGATGCCAAGAAATCCCAGGCGGATACCACGGCCGACAAAAGCATGCGCGCTGTCCTCGAGGAGGAAGCGCAAGAATTGGATGCGCAGGCAACGTGGCTCGAGGAAACCATAGTCGAGATCATTATCAGCGAAGCGCAGAACGAGGTCGCGGACTTCAAGAAGTGGGGATTCGACATCATCCCGCACCGTGCCCTGATGAAGCAGGGCTTCGATACTGGGAATGCCGAGCGCATCGATGTCGAGACGGCCTTCAAGAACCCCAAGCACCCGTTCCGCGTCGCAATCGTCTGTGCGATGTGGCTGACCGGCTTCGACGTGGAAAGTCTGTCGACGCTCTATATCGACAAGCCGATGAAGGCGCACACGCTGATGCAGGCTATAGCGCGTGCGAACAGGGTGTATCCTGGCAAGGACTTCGGCCTGATTGTCGACTACAATGGGATGCTCGCCAGCCTGCGAGCCGCGCTGGCTCAGTACGCGCTGGGCGATGATGGCACAGGCGGAGAAGAGATCATCGCCCCCATCGAAGAGAGGGTGCAGGCCCTGCTTGAAGCTATCGAGGCGACCGAGGCGCATTTGCGCGGCATCGGACTCGATCCAAGTGTGCTACTCGGTTCGAAGGGCTTTGTGCGCATCAAGGGTTTGAAGGACGCCGTGGAAGCCGTTTATTCGACGGACGAGGCCAAGCGGCGCTTCGAGATTCTCGCACGGCAGGTGTTCATCCGCTTCAAGGCGCTGCTGATGGAGCCCAGCGCTTGGGCATACGCCGAACGACACGACAATATTGAGGCAATCTACAAAAAACTGACCGAGCGGCGCGACACGGCTGACGTTACCGAGCTGCTGAAGGAGTTGCACCGGATCGTCAACGAGGCCATCCGGACGCAGGCGCCAGGAGACGACCAAGCCGAGGGACTTACCTTCGACCTCAGTCAGATCGACCTTGAGAAGCTACGCGATGAATTCGCAAAGAAGGTCAGACGCAAAGCGACCGCGCTTCAGGACATCCGAGAAATCGTTGAACAGAAACTTGCCGAGATGCTGGCGCGCAATCCCGCAAGGATGGATTATCAGGTGAAGTACGAGGCAATCATCGCCGATTACAATCGGGAGAAAGACCGAACCACCATCGAGGAGACCTTCCGCCGACTGGTCGAGCTCGTGAACAGTCTGGACGAGGAACAGAAGCGCGCAACGAAGGAGGGGCTTGGTGAGGATGAGCTCGCGCTCTTCGACCTGCTGCTCAAGGATAACCTGGACAAGACGTCCCGTGAGCGGGTGAAGCAGGCAAGCCGTGACCTCCTGGCTTCCATAAAGACGCGCTTGGCTGAACTCGATCGCTTCTGGGAGAAGGAACAGACCAAGGCAGACGTCGAGGTCTTCATCTTGGACGAGGTCTTTGCAAGTCTACCGTCACCGCCGTTCACGCCCGATGAAAAGAAAGCACTTGCGGCAAGCGTCTACGCCCATGTGTGGCAACAGGCCGTGAATGGTGGCTTCGCGCAGGCGGCATAGGCTCGTTCGCTGATAGTTCGATCCAGGTTCCGGCAGCTTGGCGAACAGTACTGCAAACTGTGCGCAGTATTGGTGCAATCTAGAGCGTGTCGCCCCTGATCGGATTCAGGATTCCCATGATGCTTGCCTTGTGATTCCATGTCTTTGAAGCAGATAT
>NZ_JBXWQU010000018.1:0-15113 GCF_059612545.1 Ruegeria sp. SAZD011
AACAGCTCGGGATCACGCTCCGAAAGCGCCTCTGTGAAAAATCCGGGGTCCTGGTGGCTCGCGTTCATGACAGCTCCTGAAAATTGCGCGGGGGTCATCCCGTCCAGCCAAGGCCGGCCGAGATACAGTTCATGGTTTGCATCAGGCGGATGCGGCGGTCTTGCGCCGGGTCCGCGCGCAGCGCTCCCAACAGGCCGATCTGGGCCGCATGGGCGGCGCGCAACGTGCCGTCGTTGCGCGCGACCCGCGTCAGAAAGTTGGGGAACCTGACGCCGATCCCCTGCCCGGTCAGCATCTCGATGGCCTTGCTGCTGCGCCCATGTTCGGCGCCGATCCGGCTAAAGATC
The DNA here is from genome assembly GCF_059612545.1 of Ruegeria sp. SAZD011. Classification (NCBI taxonomy): domain Bacteria; kingdom Pseudomonadati; phylum Pseudomonadota; class Alphaproteobacteria; order Rhodobacterales; family Roseobacteraceae; genus Ruegeria; species Ruegeria sp. SAZD011. The sequence continues at coordinate 348 of NZ_JBXWQU010000018.1, forward strand.
GCCTCGGCCCCGGCCCGGTCATCCACCAGCGCGGCATAGTCCTCGGCAATGTCGAGCCGGGCCAGAACCAGCGATTTCTCAACCTCGTCCACGATCAGCCGGAACAGCGGCATCCGGTCAAAGAGCTTGCGCAGTTGCGCGGTGCCACGCTCGCCGCGCACAGTGCAGAAATCTTCGACCGCGCTGCCGAACCCGTACCAGCTGCTGATCATGTGGCGGTTCTGGCTCCAGGCAAAGACCCAGGGAATGGCGCGCAGGTCGGACAGAGACTGCGCCCCGAACCGCCGCGCCGGGCGCGAGCCGATGCGCAGCAGCGCCAGTTCGTTCACCGGGCTGGCCTGATTGAAATAATCCAGAAAGGCCGGATGTTGCAGCAGGGTCTGATAGCGGGTCTGGCTGAGGCTCGACAGGGTCTCCATCACGTCCTCGGCCTCGGGATCGACCGCCTCGAAAGCGGGCTGGGCGCTGTGGCGCAGCACCGAGGAGGCCAGCAGCTCCAGCTGCGCCGCGGCGGTGCCGGTATTTGCATATCTGGCGGTCACCACCTCGCCCTGTTCGGTCAGGCGCAGGGCGCCGTTCAGGGTGCCGCGCGGCTGGGCGGCGATCGCGCGTTCGGTGGGCGCCCCGCCCCGGCTGACCGAGCCGCCACGCCCGTGAAAGAAGACGGGTTTCAGCCCGCTGCGTGCCAGCGCCCGGGTGATCGCCCGCTGCGCCCGGTCGAGCGACCAGGTGGAGCAGACAAATCCGCCATCCTTGTTGCTGTCGGAATAGCCCAGCATGATCTCGATCTGGCCCGACCCGTCGCGCAGGCTGCGGGCGGCGACGGGCACCTCCAGCACATCGCGCAGGACGGCGGGGGCGGCGCGCAGATCCTCGATGGTCTCAAACAGCGGCACCACCTTGAGCGGCAGGCGCTCGGCGCCAAAGCCCGCGTAGCGCGCCAGCAGGTAGACCGCCAGCAGATCGTCGGCGGAGCGGGTCATCGACAGGATGAAGGGACCGATCGCCTGCGGGTCGGCGCCGCTGCGTATCTCGCGCATCAGCTCCAGCAGGGCCATCAGCTCTGCCGCCTCGGGGCCAAGGCGTTCGCGCGCCACATAGGGCAGATCGGGCTTGCCCAGCTCGGCCCGCAGCCGCGCGGACCAGGCGGGCGAAAGCGGTTCGGGGGCCTCGTCGGTTGCCTGCCACAGGTCGCGCAGCGTACGGGTCACGACCTCGGAATTCTGACGGATATCAAGGGTATGGGCGCGAAAGCCAAAGACATTGACCTGCCAGATCAGCGGCCGCACCAGCAGATCGGCCAACAGACCGGCGTCGATGGCTTGCAGCCCCCGGTCCAGCGTTTCCAGATCGGCGATGAAATCGGCGACATGGGCGTAACGACCGGCGGCGACCGCCTGTGCGATGGCGGCGGCGGCCTGACGGAACAGCTCGTTGGGGTTGCGTTGGGCACAGGCCGCCGGGTCATCCGCGCGCCGCGTCACGATCCGTTCCAGCGCCGCGCGTTCGGCAGGGGGTACCGGTACCAGCCGGTCCGACAGGCTCAGCCGCTGCACGATCTCGTCCAGCGCCGCGACATAGACGCCGCGCATCATGTCGCGCGAGCGTTCCAACGCCATGCGCGTCACCTCGGCGGTGACATTGGGGTTGCCGTCGCGGTCGCCGCCGATCCAGGAATGGAATTTCAGGCAGGCAGTGCCGGGAAAGCCCGCGCCGAACTCGGCCTCGACCGCGCTGCGATAGCGTTCATACAGCCGGGGCACCGCCGCGATCAGGCTGGTGCGATAGAATTGCAGCCCCCAGTCGATTTCTGCGGCCAGGCTCGGGCGCTCCAGGCGCAGCTCGCCGGTGAGCCACAAGAGGTCGATCTCCATCTCGAGCCGCTGTTCCAGCCGGGTTTCTTCTTGCGGGCTCCAGCGGCGGGATTCGAACTGTACCAGATGGCGATAGATGCGCCGGTGGATTTCCATGACCGAGACCCGCTTGGCCTCGGTCGGGTGGGCGGTGATGGTGGGACCGACGGACAGCTTCGCCTCGGCCAAGAGGCGCCGCATTTCGCGCCGGGCATCGGGGTCGGCGTCCGCAAGCGCGCGGGCGAAACTGCCCGGCACGTCGCGGGCGGCACCGCTGCGTTCGGCCTGTCGCGCCTCGCGGATGGCCAGGTTCTCGTCCATGATCTGTTGCAGGTGAAACCAGATCGTCGCGGCCTGAAGATGTTCGGCATAGGCCGTTTCATCCCACCGTTCGGCCCCGGATTCGACCGCGCGCGCCACGGCGGGCGCACGCCGCCGCAGCACCCGCAGCCAGGCCGAGCGCAGCCGCGCATGCACCTCGGCGGCATAGACCGTCGCGTCCGCAGAGGGCGCGGTTTCCGCCGCCGCCTGCATCACAGCACCTTGTCGCGCGGATCGCGCCCCTCGAAATAGTCAACCAGATTGTCGAGCACCCGCATACCCATCGCCTCGCGGGTTTCGCGGGTGGCGCTGCCCAGATGCGGCAGCATCACCAGATTGTCGCAATCGAGCAGGACCGGCGCGATGCGCGGTTCGCCGTCGAAGACATCCAGCGCGGCGCCGCCGATACAGTCGAACATCAGCGCCTGCGCCAGCGCGTGCTCGTCCACCACCTCGCCGCGCGCGGTGTTGATCAGGAAGGCATCGGGTTTCATCAGGTCCAGCCGGCGGCTGTTGATCAGGTGCCGGTTGGCCGCCCCGCCCGGGCAGTGCAGCGAGACGAAATCGCATTGCGGCAGCATCGCGTCGAGCGTCTCGACCTGGGTGGCGCCGTAGCGGTCCAGCACATCCTGCGGCACCGCCGAGCGGTTCTGCACCAGGATTTTCATGCCGAACCCGTGATGGGCACGCTGCGCCATGGCCTGACCGATGCGGCCGAAGCCGACGATGCCCAGCACCTTGCCCGAGACCTTGGCCCCCACCAGATGGGTCGGGCGCCAGCCGGTCCACTCACCGGCACGCAGTTCGCGCTCGCCCTCGCCCGCACGGCGCGCCACCATCAGCATCAGCGTCATGGCGATATCGGCGGTACATTCCGACAGCACGTCAGGCGTGTTCGACACGGTGATGCCATGGGTGCGCACCGCGTCGGCGTCGATATGGCTGTAACCCACGCCGTAATTGGCCAACAGCCGGGTTTGCGGTGCGCTGACATCCAGCGCCTCGGCCCCCAGCTTGTCGGTGACCGTGGGCAGGATAGCGTCGAACCGGGCCAGCGCCGAGCGGAACTCGGCACTGGTCAGGGGGGTATCGGTCCGGTTGAACTCGGTATCGAACCGTTCGGCCAGTTGCGCCTCGACAGCGGCGGGCCAGCGGCGGGTGACCAGAACCTTGGGCTTGCTGTTCATGATAACCGGCATGTTCATCACGCCGCCTCCTTCAGGACCTTGGCGATGGTGTCGCCGATCACCGCCGGGTTGGGCGCCACGGTGACCCCGGCGGCGGTCAGGATCTCGACCTTTTCCGAGGCGCTTTCGCCAAAGGCCGAGATGATCGCACCGGCATGGCCCATGGTCCGGCCCTTGGGCGCGGTCAGGCCCGCCACATAGGCGATCACCGGTTTCGACACGTGGTCGCGGATATAGGCCGCGGCCTCGGCCTCTTGCGGGCCGCCGATCTCGCCGATCATGCAGATGACCTGGGTTTCGTCATCCTGCTCGAACCGGTGCAGGATGTCCTTGAAGGACGAACCGTTGATCGGGTCGCCGCCGATGCCGACCGAGGTCGAGACACCGATGCCATGCTCCTTGAGCTGGGCGGCGGCCTCATATCCCAGCGTGCCCGAGCGGCCGATGATGCCCACGGGCCCGGGCAGATAGATATGGCCGGGCATGATCCCCAGCAGAGCCTTGCCGGGGCTGATGGTGCCGGCGCAGTTGGGGCCGGTCAGCACCATGCGGCGCTCGCGCGGATAACGGTACATGTAGCGCTTGACCCGGATCATGTCCTGGGCCGGGATGCCATCGGTGATGCAGACGCAATACCGGATGCCCGCATCGGCGGCCTCCATGATGCTGTCGGCGGCAAAGGGCGGCGGTACGAAGACCAGGCTCGCCTCGGCGCCAGTGCGCTCGACCGCCTCTTCGACGGTATCGAAGACCGGCACGCCTTCGACCGTCTGGCCGCCCTTGCCGGGCACCACGCCGCCCACGACATTGGTGCCATAGGCGATCATGTCGGCGGTGTGAAAGCGCGCCATCTTGCCGGTGATACCCTGCACGATGACCGGCGTTTCCCTGTCGATGAAGATGCTCATTGCACAGCCCTCACAATGGTGTTTTCGGTAAGGTCGTTCTTCCAGGCGCCCACCGCACGTTCGGCGGCCTCCATCAGGGTGCGGGCGCGGATGATCGGCAGGCCGGATTTGGCAAGGATCTTCTGACCCTCTTCCACATTGGTCCCCGCCAGACGGACGATGACCGGCACCTCGACCTGCACCTCTTTCAGCGCCTGCACGACGCCCTCGGCGACCCAGTCGCAGCGGTTGATCCCGGCAAAGATGTTGACCAGCACCGCCTGCACGTTGCTGTCCGACATCACCAGCCGGAACGCCTTGGCCACCCGTTCGGGCGTGGCGCCGCCGCCGATATCGAGAAAGTTGGCGGGCTCGCCCCCGGCCAGCTTGATCGTGTCCATGGTCGCCATGGCCAGACCGGCCCCGTTGACGATGCAGCCGATATTGCCGTCGAGCCCGACATAGGACAGGCCCCGGTCGGCGGCGCGGCTTTCGCGCGGGTCTTCCTGGCTCTTGTCGCGCAGCTCGCTGATATGGGGGTGACGGAACAGGGCGTTGTCGTCAAACGTCATCTTGGCATCAAGCGCCAGGATGCGATTGTCGCCGGTGATCACCAGCGGGTTGATCTCGACCATGGTGGCGTCATATTCGCTGAACGCCTGATAGCAGCCCTGAAGCGTGCGCACCATACGCGCGGTCAGCGCCGGGTCGATGCCGAGCTTGAACGCGATCTGGCGGCACTGGAAATCCTGCAGACCCACCGCCGGTTCCACCGTGGCGCGCACGATGCTCTCGGGTTTTTCGGCCGAGATCTCCTCGATCTCCATGCCCCCCTCGGCCGAGGCGACGATCATCACCCGTTGCGAGCTGCGGTCGAGCACGAAGCCCAGATAGATCTCGCGCTCGATCGGCACCGCGCCCTCGACATAGACGCGATAGATGCCCTTGCCCTCGGGGCCGGTCTGATGGGTGACCAGCTTGCGGCCGAACAGGTTCTCGCAGGTCTCCTGGATCTCGGCATCGCTGGAACAGACCTTGACGCCGCCCGCCTTGCCGCGGCCCCCGGCGTGAACCTGGGCCTTGACCACCCAGCGGTCACCGCCGATCTCGCGGGCGCGATAGGCCGCCTGTTCGGGGCTGTAGGCCAGCGCGCCGGGGGGAATGTCGACCCCGAAATTCGCCAGGATTTCCTTGGCCTGATATTCGTGAATGTCCATGAGGTCTCTCCTCCTCGACCATGGAAAGGGGGCGCGCGCGGTTATTCAGCCGCGAGCGCGTTGTCGTAATGAGCATCCAGCGCGGCCAGAGCGGTGGCCTCGTCGCCTGCCCCGCCCAATTCGCGGATCGCCTCGGCAAAGCGGGTCACGATATCGGTGACCGCTGCACGGCTGAGCAGGTTCAGGATGCCGATGCGCACCTGTACCGGCGCCGACAGGGTCGGCCAGATGCCGAAGTTGCGGGCGCGGCAGTTCTGCACCAACTCCATCTCGCGACCGCGCAGGTCGCCCGGCAGGTTCAGCACCACCAGCGAGGTCATGTTCGAGGTGACCTCGCATCCCAGCGCCTCGACCGCGCGGCGCAGCGCCGCCTCGTGATAGGCATAGTCCTTGGCCCGGTTGGCCACACCCTGTTGCAGGGTGATGCGCAGCGCCTCGTGAAAGGCGGCGACCGCATAGGCGGAATGGGTGCGGTGATAGGTTCCCTTGTCCACATCCTTGCCGTCGATGATGCCCCAGTGGCGCGCCTCGAGGATCGGGTGATGCACAAAGCTGCGGGTGCCGGTGGCGCGCAGGGTTTCGATGTAACGGTCGGTGAAGGACACCGGCGCATAGGTCAGCGGCAGGCAGCAGATGCCCTTTTGCGGACAGGAGGCCCAGCCATGCACGCCCGGGAAATCGTCGATCCGGAAATCCTCGACCCCCAGCGACGACACCGCATCGACCAGCCCCATCACGTCGTGCCGTTCACAGGCGGCGCTGAACCCGGCAATGTCGTTGATCCGGCCCGAGCCGGTCTCCCAATGGGCCATGGCGGCCCATTTCGGCTTGTGCTGGGCCAAGGCGGTCTCGACGATCTCGCCGGTGACCGACTGGCCATGCGGGATATCGACGATCACGACCGAGGCGGGGCGCGGATCCAGCGGATTGGCGGCCAGTTCCTCGGCGGTGGCGGCCTTCATGCGGACGGTCAGCCCGTCGATGCCCGAGAAGGTGCCGTTGGTGAACACCACCACCTTGTCGCCCGGCATCACCGCGCTGAACATCACGTCCAGCCCGCTCCAGCCGGTGCCGGCGACGCCGAATGTGTGGATGTTGTCGGTGCCCCAGATCCGGCGCAGCATCAGCTTGCATTCGACCATGCCGCGCAGCACGTCGCCATGCATGTGATCGGCCAGGCCCGCACCGCTAAAGGCGGCAAGCACACGGGCATCGGTATTGCCGGGGCCGGGGCCCGCCGCGATGGTTGCCGGAATGTCGAGTTTGGGAAACAGCGTGTCAGCGGACATGTGGGCTCCTTGGCATTGGTCGGCCAGAGGCGGCCGGTCGGGTTTCCCACAGTGATAAAATCTCTTGTTTGGTGAAAAAACGTCCGATACTCCTGCTTTTGGGCACCCAATAGGGCGGGTAGAAACCTACCTATTTGGGTATGTATCCCGGTGTATGCCGAAAATATCACTACCTGAATGGGTAGTTTCTTCTGATTTTACAATTGCGTTCAAAAGGATAGCAAATCATGGCACGGGTCGAAATCATGCTGGGGGACGGCAATCCGCTGGTGCTGTCGGCCATGTCCGAGGTGTTCGAGCGCGATCCGCGATTCTCTCTGGTCGCCACCACCGCCACCGCCGAAGGGTTTCTGGGCATGGCGATGCGGGTGCCGATCCAGGTTGGGGTGATCGACTGGAACCTGCCCGCGCTGGGTGCGGAAAAGCTGACCGAGGTACTGCGCGCTCAGGAACGCGCGCCCCGCGTGGTCATCTATGGCCACGATCATGACCCGGCGGTCCCGCGCCGCGCCATGGCGGTGGGAGCGGCGGCCTTTGTCTCGCGCTCGGCACCGATCGACAAGCTGGTGCAGACCTGCCTTGACGTTGCCGAGGGCAAGATGGTGTTTCCCTTTCTCGACGTTCGCGAATTGCGCGCCGATCCGATCAGCACGCTGTCGCGCAAGGAACGGCTGTTGCTCGAGGCGCTGGCCGAGGGGCTGACCAACAAACAGCTGGCCGCACGGCTGGGCATCTCGACCAACACGGTCAAGTTCCACCTGTCGAATGTCTTCGACAAACTGTCGGTAAAGAACCGCGCACAGGCGATCGCTTTCTACTATTCTTCGCAGGCAAAGGGCTGAGCGGGGAGAGGTCTGCCCCCACATTCGGTATACACCGGGATGCAAATTTTTTAATTGACAGGAAATCTATTTTTGCCAATGGCTGAAAGGGACACATCCCTCTGACACGCAAGAAAAGGGTCCTTTTCCATGTCCTTCCACCCCATCGAACAAGCCCCCGCGCGGCTCAACCGCTCGGAACTGGCCGTGCCCGGCTCGCAGCCGCAAATGTTTGAAAAAGCGGCACAATCCGATGTCGACGTTATCTTTCTGGATCTCGAGGACGCGGTCGCGCCCGACGAGAAGGAACAGGCGCGCAAGAACATCATCAAGGCCCTGAACGAGGTCGATTGGGGCACCAAGACGATGTCGGTCCGCATCAACGGGCTGGACACGCATTACATGTATCGCGACGTGGTCGATGTGGTCGAACAGGCGGGCGAGCGACTGGACCTCATCATGATTCCCAAGGTCGGCACCGCCGCCGATGTCTATGCGGTCGACATGATGGTGACCCAGATCGAGGACGCAAAGGGCCTGAAAAAGCGGATCGGATTCGAACATATCATCGAAACCGCGCTGGGCATGCAGAACGTCTCGGAAATCGCGGGCGCCTCGAAACGCAACGAGAGCCTGCATTTCGGCGTGGCCGATTACGCCGCTTCGACCCGGGCGCGCACCACGATCATCGGCGGGGTGAACCCGGATTATTCGGTGCTGACCGACCCGTTGGAGGATGGCAGCCGCGCGGTGCATTGGGGCGACATGTGGCATTATGCCCTGGCTCGCATGGTGGTCGCCGCCCGCGCCAACGGGCTGCGCCCGATCGACGGGCCGTTTGGTGACTTCCAGGACCCCGATGGCTATCGCGCCGCCGCCAAGCGGGCCGCTGTGCTGGGCTGCGAGGGCAAATGGGCCATCCATCCCAGCCAGATCGCGCTGGCCAACGAGGTGATGAGCCCGTCTGAGGCCGAGGTCACCAAGGCGCGCCGCATTCTGGAGGCGATGGCCGAGGCCGAGGCCGCCGGCAAGGGCGCGGTCTCGCTCGATGGGCGGCTGATCGACTATGCCTCGATCCGTCAGGCCGAGGTGCTGGTGGAAAAGGCCCGCCAAATTGCCGGCAACTGACACGACAGGCCTGCGAAACGCGGCGGTCCGGGCGTTCCGGGCCGCCGTGCGCCGTGCCGATCCCGGCCTGGCACTGACCGACTGCCTGCGCCAGACCGGCCTGCCCCGCCCCAGCGGCGACGGCAAGACAATCGTGCTGGCCCTGGGCAAGGCCGCCCCGGCGATGATCCGGGCGCTGCACGGCCAGATCACCGGCCCCCGGGTGATGCTCTGCGTCACCCATCGCGAGAATCAGGAGCCGGTGGCCGGGGCCGAGGTGTTCCGCGCCGGGCATCCGGTGCCCGACGAGATCGGCCACCATGCCGCCCGCCGCGTCCGCGAGATCTTGGCCGAGACCACCGAGCGCGACGTGGTGCTGGCGCTGATCTCGGGCGGCGGCTCGGCCCTGTTGCCGGCACCGCCCGACGGCGTCACGCTGGATGACAAGCAGGCGCTGAACCGGCTGCTGTTGCAAAGCGGGCTGGATATCAACGCGGTGAACGCGGTGCGCCAGCATGTCTCGGTATTGAAGGGCGGCGGGCTGCTGCGCCACGCGGCCCCTGCCCCGGTCACCGCCTATATCCTGTCCGATGTGATCGGCGACGACCTGCGCGCCATCGCCAGCGGCCCGACAGTAGCCCCGATCGCCAGCCGGGCCGAGATCCGCGACCTGCTGGACCGCAAGGGGATCGCCGTCGCGCTGCCCGACAGCATCCGCCGCCATCTGCGCCAGCCCGAGGCCGCCACCCCGCTCCCCAAGGCCAGCAATCACCTGATCGGTGGCAATCGCGAGAGCCTGGCGGCGGCGGCGGCGGCGCTGGCCGCCTTTGGCGCGGTCCGGGTGATTGACGAGCCGCTGGTGGGCGATGTGGGCGAGGCCGCCGAGACCGTGGCCGAGGCCCTATCCCGCGCCGCACAGGAAGAGGGGCCGCAGGCCCTGATCTGGGGCGGCGAGACCACCGTGCGCGTGCGCGGCAGCGGCATTGGCGGGCGCAATCAGGAACTGGCCCTGCGGCTGGCCGCGCTGATGGAGGACACGCCGCTGTCGCGGCCCTGGCTGTTCCTGTCGGCTGGCACCGACGGGCGCGATGGCCCGACCGAGGCGGCGGGCGCCTGTGTCGATGCGGGCACCCTGCCCCGCATCCGTGCCGCCGGGGCCGCACCCGAGACGTTCCTGGCGCGTAATGACAGCAACAGCGCCCTGACCCTGTCGGGCGACCTGTTGGTGACGGGTGCCACCGGCACCAATGTCGCGGATGTGCAGATCCTGCTTCTGGGTTGAGCGGCTCAGGCCGCGCCGTCGGCAGGGCAGCCCGCGGCGGCGCGCGCCTTGCCGTCGCTTTCCTCGCGCCAGTCGGGCACGTCATTGACCAGCATCAGCGCCGCCCGCCGCAGGGTGGCGCGGAACTTGTCCACCACCTCGCCCCCAAGACCGCAATCGGCCAGCGCGGCGTCAAAGGTTTTCAGCCACAGCTCGGCATCGGCCTCGCGGATCGGCACATGGGCATGGATCTCGCGCAGGTTCATATGGCCGAACCGCTCGCGGTAATAGGCCCGCCCGCCCAGAAAGCCGCTGAGAAACTCGAACTGCGCCTGCCGGGTATGGTTCAGCCCATGGCCGCGAAAATGCAGCCGATGCAGCGGCCAGGCCGCGGGGTCGGTCTCCATCCGGTCGTAAAAGGTTTCGACCAGGTGACGCAGAACGTCCTCGCCGCCGATGGATGTCAGTGCCGATGTCATGGGCCTATCCTGTCTTGCCGTGCCCCCGGCCCGCCTTGACCAAGGTCAAGAGCGGGGTCTTGTTTTCTGCGGGTCGTAATGGGCAAAGGGCACGATGGTTGCGGGCAGCCGTTTCTGGTGCCCGTCCAGCTTGCCGATCTCGACCTTGGTGCCGACCTCGTGATGGGCCACGTCGACCCGGGCCAGCGCGATGTTCTTGCCCAGAATGGGCGAGCGCATGGAGGAGGTGACCTCGCCGATCTGGGCTCGTCCGATATGCACGCAATCGCCATGGCCCACATCGACATTGCTGTCGATATCCAGCCCCACCAACATGCGCGCGGGATGTTCCTTGCGCCGGATCAGCGCCTCGCGCCCGATGAAATCGTCCGGCTTGGACTTGAGCGGCACGGTAAAGCCGATCCCGGCCTCGAACGGGTCGGTCTGGTCGCTGAAATCATAGCCGGCAAAGATCAGCCCGGCCTCGATCCGCACCATGTCCAGCGCCTCCAGCCCCATCGGGCGGATGCCATGGGCCTGACCCGCCTCCCACACCGCGTCGAACACCGCGCCTGCGTGTTTGGGGTGGCAGAAGATCTCGTAACCCAGCTCGCCGGTATAGCCGGTGCGGCTGACCACCACCGGAACACCCTGATCGTCGCCGATCCGGGCGGGGGCAAAGCGGAACCAGCCGAGCTCTTCGAATTTGGGCTGATGCGGCGCGGTCCAGATCACCTTTTTCAAAAGTTCGCGGCTTTCAGGCCCCTGCACGGCGATATTGTGCTGCATATCGGTCGACGAGCGCACCAGCACCTTGAGCCCCAGCTCGGCGGCCTTTTCCCGGATCCACTCGCCGCCGTAATCCGAACCGCCGATCCAGCGGAAATTGTCCTTGCCCAGGCGGAACACGGTGCCGTCGTCGATCATGCCGCCATGGGGATAGCACATGGCGGTATAGACGACGCCGCCCACCGGCAGGGTCTTCATGTTACGGGTAAAGATGTACTGGCACAGCGCCTCACTGTCGGGGCCGGTGATCTCGAACTTGCGCAATGCGCTGAGGTCGAGCACCACGCATTTCTCGCGGCAGGCATGATATTCCTCGATCGGGCCTGCGCTGGACATGCAATTGGCCAGCCAGAAGCCGTTGTATTCAATGAAATTCTCGGTGAACCGGGCGAACCGGTCGTGAAAGCCTGTCTGTTTGGTCATTTTCGGTTCCGCGTCGGGGGTGGGCCGGTAAGCTACGGCGCGTTGAAAGGTCTCCTTGCCGCTATAGGTGCGGACATGGATGTCGGTCGGGTTCCAGCCATTGGCGGCCGAGGTATCGTCGGGACAGGCCGAGCTGACACAGACCAGATCGGTCAGCGCCCGCAGCAGCACATAGTCGCCCGGGCGCGACCAGGGTTCGTCGGCATACATCACCCCGTGATCGTCCAGCCCGGTATTGAAGAAGAAGTTGATCGCCATCCAGCCGGCCCGCCCCGCGACCCCGTGCGGCGCCAGCGCGGCGTTGAAATTGTCCGAGCAGTTGATGTGGCCGGGATAGCCGATATCGTCGTAATACTTGGCGGCACAGGCCAGCGCAAAGGCATCGTGGCGCCCGCAGGTGTCCTGGATCACCTCGACCAGCGGCTGCATCTCCTGGTCATAGTATTTCGCATGCAGGCCCGGCATCGGATAGGCATGGCCCATCAGTGTCCGGGTGGTGGTCACGTCCAGCGCATGGGCAATGCCCTTGTCCAGCTTGCGCGCGGCGAAACACTGGAAATCGGTGCATTGGCGCCCGTCCACATCGAGGATCTGGATATAGTCGCCGGCCTTGACGAAATAGGCCTCGGCAGTGGCGGAATGCACCCGGATATCGGCAACCGGATCGGCCAGCGGGTCGGGCAGCTCGAACCGGGCCGCGCTTTTCAGCACCGCGCGGCGTATGAACACGGTCAGCGGCGTGGCGGTGTCCTGCGCCTCGAAATCCATGATGCCGCCGGGGGCCGCGATGATCACGATCCCCTCGCGGCTGGCGGTAAAGCTTTCGGTCGTGCCCGCAGGCGTGCTGTGTTCGAAAAGATGCACCGCGCCCGCCTGCGACAGGTTCAGCCCGCGCGCCTCGATCCCCATCCGCAGGCCTCGCAGCGAGGGATCGTCCGAGGTGAGCAGCGCCATCAGCCCCCCCGGCGCCCCCTGCGCCCGCGCCCCGATCAGCCCGGTATCGAAACCGCCAAGCGGATCGGCGCAGACGATCTCGCAGGGCTGGCCACCCTCGGTATTCTCGATCTCGATCCGGTCGCCGGTTTCCAACCGAAGCAGGATTGCCCCCGCCCCCGGAACCACATAGCGTTCGGTTCCAGGCGGCAGCGAAAACACCCGCGGTTGCAGGATGGCGCTTGGCTTTGGCGGTCCGGAGATGATCTCGGGGTATTTGGTATCCAGCACGTTGCCACTCCGATCATTTGCATTAGCGGAAAATTTCTTTATTGAAGAGAATATATCCCGAGGACCCACCGTGCAAGACATTCGAACCCTTTCCAGGCAGATTTCCCCCCAGCGAGGCCGGTCTTGAGCGCGCTGGGCCTGGGGCTGATCGCGGCGCTCTGCTGGGGGCTGCATGACATCACCATCCGCTATCTCAGCCGCACCGTGCCATTGATGGGGGCGCTGGCGGTGGTGCTCGCCACCGGGCTTGCGTTTCAGGCCTCGGTTCTGGCCGCGTCCGAGGGTGCGCGTCTGCCGCAAGGCACGGCGCTGTGGCTTTCGATCGGCTCCGGTCTGGCCTTTCTGGTGGCGAGCCTCGGCCTCTATTTTGCCTTTGAACGCGGGCCGGTGCGGCTGGTCGCGCCGATCATCGGCGCCTATCCGATCCTCTCGCTGCTCTTTGCCTTTCTGGCCGGGTCGCCCATCGGTGCCGATCAGGTGCTGGCGGTGCTGGTGATCGTGGGGGCCGTGGGCGTGGTGGCGGGCCTGTCGGGTGACAGCGACGACCCGGCCCCGCCCAAGGGGCCGACCATCGCGCTGTCGCTGATCGCCGCCATCGGTTTTGCCGCCACCTTCAAGCTGGGCCAGCTGGCCGCCACCCTGGATGGAGAGCTGAACGCCACGCTGCTGGCGCGGGTCACGGCGCTGGTGCTGCTGCTGGCGCTGATCGTGATTCGGCGCCAGACGCTGCGGGTGGGTGCCGCCGCCCTGCTGCCGCTGGTGGTGATGGGGCTGCTTGACGGGGTTGCCCTGCTGGCAGTGATCTCGGCGGGGGTGCTGGATCATCCGCAACTGGCGGCGGTGGCCTCGTCCATGTTCGGCCTGATCACCATCGTGCTGGCCTGGGCCTTTCTGCGCGAAAGCATGAGCCGGCCGCAATGGGCCGGCTGCCTGGCCGCCTTCCTGGCCATCGGCTATCTCGCCTGGTAAGGCGACCGATCAGCGGATCCAGCCCGCCGCGCGCTGCTGCTGATGGGCGCGGATCGCGTTGCGCAGCAGGATCGCCACGGTGACCAGCCCGACCCCGCCCGGAACCGGCGTGATCCAGCCCGCCACTTCCTTGACCGCGTCGGTCTGCACATCGCCGACCACGACCGGGCCGTCGGGACCGGGCTTATGGTTGATCCCGATGTCGATCACCACCGCGCCCGGCTTGATCATGTCGGGCCCGATCAGATGCGCCTTGCCCACCGCCACCACCACCACATCGGCCCGGCGCGAATGCATCGCGACCGAGCGGGTCATGTGGTGGCAGACGGTGACGGTGGCGCCCTCGGCCATCAGCATCATCGCCACCGGCTTGCCCACGATCTCGGAATGGCCGACCATCACCACCTCGAGCCCGGCCATGGTCAGGCCGGTCTCGCGGATCAGCTCGACCGCCGCCGCCGCCGTGCAGGGCGCCATCGCCACATCGTTATAGACGATATTGCCGATCGAGGCGGGGTTCATCCCCTCGACATCCTTGAGCGGATGGATCGCGGCCTGAAGGGCGCGCACGTTGATATGATCAGGAACCGGACGTTGCAGTATGATTCCAAGTACATCCGGGTCATCGTTCATCTCACGGATGAGGCTTTGGCAAACCTCCTGGCTGATCGACCGGTCCCAGAGCTGCTGGTCAAAGGGCACGCCCACCGCGCTTGCGGCACGCGCCTGGTTGCGTACATAGACCGCCACCTCGGGCACGTTGCCGATCGAGATCGAGACCAGCTTGCCGATCCGCCCGACCTGGTTCACATAGGCGCTCACCTCGGAGAGGATCCGCGCGCGCACCGGTTTTCCCGGCAACAGGCGAGTATCCGCGACCGTGCTCACGGAGTAAGTCCCTTTGGTTCTGTGAGTTTGTTTGCGCGTGTGCAGGCTGTGAGGGTGTTGGCGAGGAGGCAG
>NZ_JBXWQU010000019.1:0-19238 GCF_059612545.1 Ruegeria sp. SAZD011
CGTGTGGGCCATATTCCGTTCTCCTTGCTTTCCAGCAAGATAGGGGATTCGTCGCAACCCAGTTTAGAATGTGCCCCATGTGCCGCAAAACTGACAGATAATCCGTTTTATGTAAATTATTGGGTAGAGAGCAGCCAGTCGACAGTACGGCATAGCAATCGCGGAAAGTGGCAGCGCGGCCGTTGGCAAAGCCCGCGGCGAGTGTTCTGCTAGACGCCCCGAGGTACTGCCGAACGGCACGCCTAGCGAAACCTGGCATGCTTCGACAGGTGTCTCGCCGGGGGAGACTCGATCGAGACCAACCGCCCATTCGATTCGCCGCCAGTTTCTCCAAATGGATTGGACCGTTCCCGCTGCCGGGAAGCGCAATTAATACGGAGTGGGGCTAGAGCATTTGTGATCTTCGTGCTACATATTCTGCAAATCTGTAGTGCGAAGGTAGCAAATGCCTACTCCACATACTCCTCCAGCGGCCGTGCGCCGCGCCCTGCGTAAGCTCGGCGCGGATATCCACGACGCCAGACGCCGCCGCAAGCTGCCCATGGCAGTCGTCGCGGAGCGCGCGTTCACGTCCCGTTCGACCCTGCAAAGGGTCGAAGCCGGCGACACAAATGTCAGCATCGGCATCTATGCTGCTGTACTTCAGGCCCTTGGACTGCTTGAAGGTCTTGGTCAAGTTGCCGACATAAGCAATGATAGTATCGGGCAAGCACTGGCGAGTGCCGATCTGCCCAAGCGCGTTCATCTGAAGCGGTCAACGAGGTCGTCCCGCGATGGCTGACTTCGAGGTCCATATCGATCTTCACGGCCGCACGCGCCCGATCGGATTGGCGAGAAGCAACCGCGTTCGAGGCACAGAGACCATCCTTTTCGAATATGACGGCGCCTGGCTTGAGGACGCCGAGCGCTTCTCACTTGAGCCTGCGCTCGCTCTTACGCGCGGCGCCTTCGCTCCTCCTGCCGGTCTGGCGACATTCGGATCCATCGGCGACTCCGCGCCAGATACCTGGGGCCGCCGCCTCATGCAGCGTGCCGAGCGTCGCTTAGCGGACCGCGAGGGCCGAGCAGTCCGCACGCTTGCGGAAAGTGACTACCTGCTTGGGGTCGCAGATGAGACGCGCCTCGGTGCGCTACGATTTCGCTGGGCTGGCGAAGAGACCTTCCAGGCGCCGATCAGGGCTGGCGTGCCAGCCTTGATCGAGCTTGGCCGTCTGCTCCAGATCACCGAGCGGATTCTCCGGGACGAGGAAACGGACGAAGATCTTCAACTGATCTTCGCGCCAGGCTCCTCCCTTGGCGGTGCGCGGCCAAAGGCCTCGGTCATCGACCAACATGGCCATCTCTCCATCGCCAAGTTTCCCAAGGAAACAGATGACTACAGTATGGAAACCTGGGAGGAGATCGCGCTACGGCTGGCTGGCCAAGCCGGTATCGCCACCCCACAACACGAACTTGTCGAAGTGGCTGGTAAATCGGTGATGCTATCGCGACGCTTCGACCGCGATGGCGCGATCCGCATCCCGTTCCTGTCTGCCATGGCGATGATGGGTGCCAAGGACGGCGAACGTGGCAGCTATCCCGAGATCGTCGACGCACTGACCCAGCATGGCGCGCAGGGAAAGACGGACGCCCACGCACTTTATCGGCGTGTCGTATTCAATGTGCTTATCTCCAATGTCGACGATCATTTGCGCAATCACGGCTTTCTGTGGCACGGCAAGGCTGGATGGTCGCTCTCGCCCGCCTATGACCTCAATCCGGTGCCCACGGACCTGAAGGCGCGCGTGCTGACGACGAACATCGACCTCGATGAGGGCACCTGCTCGCTCGATCTGCTTGAACGGGCTTCGGAGTATTTCGCCCTCACGCTGGCGCAGGCCCGCGCAATCATCAAGGAGGTCGCGTCCGTAACTGCGACATGGCGCGAGACCGCAAAGGTCGTAGGCGCACGATCGTCCGAGATTACCCGCATGGCCAGCGCCTTCGAGCACGACGATCTCACGCGGGCGCTGGCGTTATGACCAGGACATTCTTGCATAGCTTCCATCCGCCAAGTGCGAGCCCGGTCTCCGGGGCCATCGTCGATCTGGAAGTTTCCGAGATAGAGGATGCCGGTATCCGAGAGGTGCTTCAGACACCGAGTGCGGCCTATGGTGCCTGGTCGATTCTCGATGCGCTCTTGGCCCCGACCGGCTCAGGCACACCGTTCGTGTTCAAGGAGCCGCTCGGTCAGGCACGAGAGGTCAAGGTCGCGCTCTCCGGCCTGTTCGGACGGTTCGTCGCGCGTGCCTACCTCGAGCGCTATTTCAACCTCTCGATTTTCGCCCATCTCGGCAGCCGCACGATCGACCTCGATCGCCGACATAGGGTCAAGATCACACGCCTCGCCCGTGGCGACCTGCCTGACTGGATTGCCTGCGCATCCGACCTGTCTTCGCTGACTGTCGCCGAAGCTAAGGGTTGCCACGATGTCGGTGGCCCCGCCAAAGCGCTGGACCGAGCGTGGGCGCAAGCACGTCGAATCGACGTCACTGTCCGAGGCCACAAGGTCGGGGTGAAGCGTATCGCGATCGCCACGCGCTGGGGAATGGCAACGGCCGGTCCAAACGATGCCCGTCTTTCGGTTAGGGACCCAATCGAGGAAGGCGAGCCTCACACCCAGGAGGAGAAGGACGCGCTCTTCATCGGCATGCTTCGCCTCCACATCGCCAATCTGATCAAGCCGCTCGGCCATGCTGAATTGGCTGGCGCGCTTCGGAGCCTAACGCGACAATCATTTCCACGAAGGCTACAAAGCGAGACACAGCGTGCTCGCTCGCTGCTTGACGCTTCTCCGGTGCGGGATATTGAGAGGGCAAGTGTCGCCATGGACGGTCTGATCGGCGGGATCGTCACTCGCGCCGGACCGCTCACCGACACCGACATTGAACCAACGGATCAAGAAGCACTCTCCCGCCTTAATCTCCGGCCCGTGTTCGTCGGGGTCGAACACGAGCTCATTCGCGCCGCTATCGACGCCGAGCCGCAAGCCATTCGCAGCCGTCTCGCCGACAAGACGAGCCCGGACGATTTTGCACGACCGGATCGTGCTGGCGGCTGGATCATTCCACTCGGCCAAGAGCGGCGCATGAAAGGCGGCACCTGACACAATGATCACGGAAGACAACCATCATAGAAAACAGCCCGCCAGATCTTGCGGGCGGAATCGGGGCAGAAGACATGGTCGCACACGAGACTGATCTCTCGAATGAAGCTGCAGCACTGGCCGATATCGTCAAATGGTCGGTGGACCTGCCCGCCTGGCAACGCGATGCGCTGAGACGTCTGTGTGGTCAGTCCAAGCTGGAGGCCGCCGATATCACAGCGCTTGTCGCAGTCTGCAAAGGCACCGACAAAGGCAGTCCACTCGATGTTGCGCACGTCCGGGACCCGGCGGCCAGCCACGCCGTCGTCAGCCTCGGCGCTCTCCATGGGCTTTCGCACGTCAATGCCCTTGCGCCTGGGGAACGGCTCACCTTCGGCAAAACCGGCCTTACCGTCATTTACGGGGATAATGGCGCCGGCAAGTCCGGCTACGCCCGGGTCCTCAAGCAGCTCTGCCGAGCGCGCTCGCCGAAGGGCGATGCAATCCTCCCAAACATCTATGCGGCCGGCCCGGGCACTCCCGCGGCCAGCGTCGACTTCTATATTGGCGCCCAGAAGCGAAGCGCGTCATGGAACCAGGGTAGTCCGCCGGACACCATGCTTTCCGCGGTGAGCGTGTTCGACTCGCGGACCGCCATCCGCGATGGGCCGTTCTCAACGTTCGCCCGGTAACCGATACCCCCGCCGCTTCTTCGTCGCCGACAGTTTCATCAAAGCGTTCACCGCCCTGCCCTCGTCATCGTGTTGCTCGACCAGCATCTGGCCACGGTAGCCGATCCGACCCCATTCCCGCACCAGGCTCACACTGCCGAAAAGATCGGGCTGAACGCTCATCCTGTAGAAGCGCCGCATGTTGAGAGACGGGTCGATCCGCTTGAGATCGACTTCCGTCGGAAACACTTCCATTTGCTGCGATATGTCGAACATGTTGTTGGCGCCTCTCTCAAGACCACAATATCAAGCGCTCTTCGACGTTTCCACAATGTTCTGTCCCGGATTGAAGTCGGGGGCTCACGCCCCCTTCTCGAACTTCATGACCGGGATGCCGAGCTTCCTGGCCTTGTCGGCGAGGTTTTCCTGGATACCGGTCCCGGGGAAGACGAGGACCCCGACCGGGAGCACATCCAGCATCGCATCGTTTCGTTTGAATGGCGCGGCCTTGGCGTGCTTGGTCCAGTCAGGCTTGAAGGCGACCTGCGTCACGCCCCGGGCCTCGGCCCATTTAGCGGCGATGAGTTCTGCGCCTTTGGGGCTGCCACCGTGCAGCAGGACCATGTCGGGATACTTGGTCCGGACCTGGTCGAGCTTGCCCCAGATCAGGCGGTGATCGTTGAAATCGGTCCCGCCGGTGAGGGCGACCTTGGGGCCTGCGGGAAGCATCACCTCGGTCTCGGCGCGGCGCTTGGCGGCCAGGAAGTCGCGGCTGTCGATGAGCGCTGAGGTCATGTGCTGGCGGTTCACCATCGATCCAGTGCGGGGTCGCCAGGTCGATCCCGTGTGATGGACGAACTCGGTGGCGGCGTGATCGCGCATCATGTCCATGCAGTTGCGCCGTTCGACGAGGGTCAGGCCTTCAGCCGTCAGGCGCTCGAGTTCGACGGATTTCACCTCGGAGCCGTCCTGCTCGCGCTGGAGGCGGCGCTGCGCCTGTTCATTCTCATCGAGCGTCCGCTCGATCCGGGCCGTGGCGCGGTGGAAGAGGTTGACCTGGCCCCAGAGCACCTCTTCGAGGTCGGGTTCCATACGGGTGTCTTCCAGGGTCGCGACGAGGGCGTCGAAGATGTCGGCGACGGCGACGGCGAGGCGCAGCCCATCGGGCATCGGGCGCGGATCGGGCTCGTCAAAGGGGCGATAGCCGTAGAGCTGGAGCTCGTCGAGCGCATGGGCGGTCTGGGATGCGGTGTGAGCGGGTTCATATGCATCATCGTGGGTGTGGATCGTCATCAGTTTCTTGCCTCCGGGCCAGTCTCGTCCGCGCGTCATCCCGCGCGGCCTTCATGGGCAGACCCGAGCCGTCGGGGCGGTTGCCCCTTCACCCCGGCTTCACCGGGGCCGGAACAGTGTGGAGGAGGTCAGCAGGGAAGCTATTTGTCTCGCGATGCAAAGGCGGCAGATCGGGGTCCCCACGCGACAAGTCGCGTGGGGTGGTCTCGCCGCCGGCGGAAATAGGTTCCTTGCCGACCTTGCAGGGGCAACCGCTTTGACGGCCTGCCCATCTCTTGAAGGCCGCGCAGGGCTGACGGGTGGATGCGCAAGGCCCGGGATGGGGTGAGGACGACGATCCAGTGCCACGACTGGGATGCTGCCCCCTGCCCCGCACTCCCAGCCCCCCCTGCGCGATGCAGCTCAGCTGGGCAGGCGATGCCGATCCTCTGGCCCGAGCCGGCACGCGCGAGCAGCGTCCGACCGAACTTTCGCAGAAAGAGGATCAGCGCCACCTCGCCCGCCTCATAGGCGAGCTTCCAGTCCCAGGCACCGGTCGCATCGGAACTGCCAAAGGCATGTTCCATCTCGCGGCGCAGGTGCAGCGCGTCGATCTGAAGCCCTTGCGCCAGATCAGGCTGCAGCGCTTCGGCAACAGCAACGATCGCAGGGGCAGGATTTGCTGCCAACGGAACAATGGGCGCAGGCAAGGACGCCTGCGCAACAGGGGCAAGATGGGTCATCGGGAATCTCCGGAATTAAGGATAGGATCAGGCCCGGACACCCTCTCTCGGGCACCTTCAGGCCTGATCTTTCCCGGCCCCTCTCTCCCTCTCGCACCAAGGCGTTCCCGATGCTTTGCTTGATTTTGTTCCTGTTATGTTCTATGTTCAGAACCAAGCCAGAAAGGGGGTTCCACCATGGAAATCACCACGCACGCCCTGCCCGCGACGCCCAAGCAGATCGCCTATGCGCGGTCGCTCGCCCTGCGCAACCGGACGCTCCTGCCCTGGGAAGTTCAGCAAGACCGGCGATCTTTGAGCGCTTGGATCGAGGCTCAGGCCCGGCTGAAGCCGGTATCGGACATGGACCGGCTGCCCACGTCCAAGCAGGTAGCCTTCGCTGAGAAACTCGCCCGGATCAAACGGCGCGCCGTTCCGGACGAATGCTTCCGCGACAAGGGGCTCATGTCGAAGTGGATCGACGGGAACAGGTGACGGGTGTCAGCTGGTGGATGGCTTGTCGGCGCAAGAATCCACCAGAGTTTCCCTCCGCCTACGAAACGCTGCTCGTAGTGCGTCGGTCGGTGGGGGCGGACAGTCCAACGCCTCAAAGAACGGCTGATGGTCACATGGCTTCAAGTTCGTGACGTCCGCGCTGTTGTCGTTTGCCTGTTTCATTTCTTCGGACCCCCAAAGGCGCATGCGCTGCAACTTGTCAGCCGACGGCCGTAATCGAGTAGTGCGGTGTCCCATCCCACACAAGATCCCAAGACGCGCCCGGCCGGACGTTCTGAATGGCGTGGGGCTCGAAGCAGACCAGGCAATTCCCGCCCGGTGCAGGAGCCCGGACCGAAGGGTAAATCAGGCCCTTGGATCCGCCCCGACGCAGATGCTCGGCCAGGCTTTGGCCCTCGGGATACCCGACCGCCGGATCCGGATGCAGCGCCGGATGACCTGCCTCATCGGTCATGTCGTCGAAGACGCCGATGAAGTCGGCCAGCAATTCCACATAGCGGGCGCTGTCGTGGAAGCTGCCGGTAAAACCGAGTTCGCGTGTGCGGTGCCAGGCCACTTCGCTGACAGAAACCATCACATCCCATGCGCAGTACCACGCGCCGCGCTCCTCGGCGTTGAAGCGGTTTCCGCCGGCGCGGGTGTACGTGAAGGCTGCGTTGACGTGACTGTCCCCATAGATGCGCAGATCGCGGCTGCGGCGTTGCCAAGCGAGTTCGCGCGGGTCCAGATGCGGGTTGCGCCCGCGTTCAGCCTGTAGGCGTCCACTGGTCAGGCCCTCGATCTCTGCCAAGATCTCCATCTCGTCATCGGTATCGACGAGACCGCGCAGCGATGGTGGCTTGTGGTAGGTGGCAGGCAGGAGACGAACGAGACCGCGATCGGAAATCTCGGTCTGCTTCATGCCCCACCACGCAACGCATCGAGATAGGTCCGAACCGCGAGAATCTGCGGCAAGCCCCCGTCGATGGCGGTGTCGACTGGTCGGCCGCCCCCAAACAGCGGACCGGTGTTCGGTCGGGTGAACCAGCTTCTTGCCAGAGGCTCCGAGAAGTAGAGTTCGAGCGACTTGAAGATGCCAATTACAGCGCTGAGCCGCAGCAGTTGATCCTTGGTGAGCTCTCCCGCGAAATCCGGCTTCTTGGCGCGCTTCCACGTGCTCTCTGACATGTCGGCAAGGCCAGCCGCTTCCTTGAGGCTGAGACCCCAGGCATCGGCCACGCGGGCATAGGCTTTCAACGCGACGGCGTTGACCTCTGCGGGTTCCCGAATTTTCTCTGCAACGTGCATGGCGTCCTCCATTGGTTTCAATATAGTCCATATGGACTTACTGTAAAGATCAAATGAACTTTACGCTAAGATCTCTGTTACCCGAACCGCCATCCTCCTTCCGTGAACGTATACGCGTTCGCGATGATCCCCTCCTCGATGGCCTCGTCCGAGGTGAGGTGGTCGTATTCGGCCTCAAGCTGGCGGTAAAGCCAACGGGCCAAATCCCGCAGCGCCTCGGTCACGACGTCTCCCGCGTCCTCGGTCGGCGGCTGCCAGGTTCCGCTGTCCCGCGTGACGTCGATCGACATGGTATATTCATGGTAATAGCGGCCACGGTGGCTGGCCTCCGCGGCGAGCTGGTAGAAATTCCGCCGCTGAATGGCCTGCAGCTGGTCGGCAATTCCATGCAACTTTACATCCGTCGGAGCATAATCCCCGATGCGCGCTGCCGCACCCTTGACATGGGACCAATAGCCCTCGAAGCAGGCCCCGTCGCCCTGACTCCAGAACCCGGAGAACCAGATGCAGGGCTTGGCCCGCGTCCCGCCGCCCATCAAGCGGACGGGCGTGGTTTTCAGGCGGATGCCGAGGATCTCGCAGACCCGCTCAAAATCCTCATAGACCGCGTCCCACCAATCGTCATGGGGGCCAAGCTCGCGATACCAGCTGCGCGCCTTCTCCTTGGCGGCCTCCGAGAGTTCAGGGAACTGGTAGACGGTGGTGCAAATGATCTCAGGCATCGACATCCTCCCCATTCAGCGCGGCGGCCAGCCATTCCTGGCTGCTGGTCCAGCCGACGGATTTGCGCGCGCCAAGGTCGATGACATGCGCGCCACCGCCAAAAGCGTCGAGGTGGGGCCGGAAGCAGGTCAGGGCGTACTGGAACCCCCAAAAGGCCGGTGAGATCGAGATCTTCGGCGAGGCGCAAGACGAAGCGGATGACGGATTCGACATGGCCGTGGTCGTCATCATAGATCCAGAGACTGCTACCCTCGGGGGCATCCTGGTGCACGAGATCGAAGCCAGCGACATCCGGGTCGTCGGCGTCCTGATCCGCAGCTCGCAGTTCCTGGAACAGCGCGAGTGCACGGGCAGCCTTGTCGGGAGTGCCGACGTCGAGCAGGCATGAGAAATGGGTGAAGTAATCCGCCATAGGAACCTCCTGAATGGGGAAGACCCGGCCAGAAGGCCGGGCGCTGTGTCGGGATGAGGGGGTGGTTGGGAACGATCAGCCAGTGGGCGTTTCGCCCGCCGCCTGTCGCGCGGCATGCGCGCAGAGCATCTGCCGGTAGAAACGCTTGCGCGCCAGCCGGAGACTGCAAACAGCGCGCGTGTCGGGGTGTAGCGCCCGGACCGCCGCGCGAACCACTGCCAGTCGCGAAGCGGTCGGCGGCAAAGGGTCGTGATGGGTGAGAGGCCCGCGCTTTGGCGGGCCCCTTGGGTTCTACTTGGGCTCAGGCGGCAAGCTCCGCGCCCCCTGCCCTATCGCCGTCCTCGCTGCCGACGATCTCCAGCCGCGCGTTGCGATAGCCTTCTTTGGCGATCCAGAGTTCGGCAGCCGTGACAGACTCGGCCAGGTGGAGCAGCTCCGTGCAACCGCCGAAATCCAGCAGGACAGGGGCGCGGTGTCGAGAATGGTCGTTGCAGACATGATTCCTCATCCTGAATGCGATATTTTGCATTCATCGTATTGATATTGTTGCACTTTATGTGATTGAGAGCGGGTTTCCCTGCCCTCGGATGGCGCGGATCACTCCGCAGCCATCATCGACGCATCATCACCCGGCAGGTCAGCGGTGAGGAAGGCAGGCAGGTCGACATCTTCGGCCTGTTCCGTGTCGGAAACGAGCTCAGGCGCCCCCTGCCCTTCCGCACCTTCGAGTGCTACCAGATCGTGACGGCGAAGAACCTCTGGCAACCAGCCGCTGCCTTTCAGCAGACGCTCGGCTTCACTCGCCATCTCGCCCTTCTTCAAGTGATCGAGGAGTTGCGCCTTCCCCTCCCCTTTCGCCTCGCGCACGGCCTCGAGGATCCGGACCTTGGGCACGCGGTTCAGGTAGGTGTCGGCCGTCGGCTCCCAACCCGCCTCGACCATGTCGAGTTCGACCGCCTGTGCGACCAAATCAGACTGGGTCATCCGCTTGGTCAAACCGCTGGCGGAGATACCGGCACCATAAGGGTTCACCTTCTCATGGAGCGCGTTGACCCCGAAGCTGAGGCAATGCGCGAGCAGGGACAGCCGACTCACCTGATCGAGGGACGCCAGGTAGTCCCAGAGAGCGGCATCGTCGCCGAGCGGCAAGTCGGCCTCCCACTCCGAATGGCGATCGTCCACCAACTTGCCCGTCTGCCGCCTGTTCACCGCTGTGGACGTCGACGTCTGCCCGTGGCTCATCCTCGGGCCGCACGAAGCCCCGATAAACGGCAAGCTCGCCATAGCGGTCAAGCGTTACGAAAGCCCCTGACCGTGCGATCTCCTCATCGTCGAAGATCAGCGGCCTGGCCTCGAGCTTCTCCATCGCGACTTCCAACTCGCCAAGACGCGCGTCGATCACTTCGGGGAATTCATCCTGGCCCTCGTATTCCTCTTCGAGCGCCCGGTATTCGGCAAGCAGCTTGGCATGGGCCGCGCCTTCGTCATCCGTCATCGGCGCCGGGTCTCCGCTCAGCCGCCGCAAACCGTGGCTGTAGCCAGGGGCCACGGCGGCGAGTTTCAGGCGCTGTTTGACCACCTGCGGCGTGACGAAGAAAGCGGCCGCGATCTCTTCATCGCCTTGACCCTTCTCCCGCAAAGCAACGAAGGCGCGGAACTGGTCGAGCGGATGCAGGGCTGCGCGCTGCATGTTCTCAGCGAGCGAGTCGTCTTCGGCGAGGATCGCGGAAGTGGCATCCCGTACGATGCAGGGAATGGGCGTCGTCTTGGCCAGACGCTTCTGCTTCACTAGGAGTGACAGGGCCTGGAAGCGCCGACCACCAGCGGGGATTTCGAACTTGCCGGTCTCGGATCCATCATCCGCCAGAACGGGCCGAACGCTCAGGCTCTGCAGCAACCCGCGGCGGGCGATGTCTTCGGCCAGTTCCTCCACCGAGATGCCGGCCTTGATGCGCCGGACGTTGGACTGGCTCAGCACGAGCTTGTCGAAGGGAATGTCCCGGGACGGGGACAGGGTGACTTTCTGGGCAGATTTCGCCATCAGATCTTCTCCACGACGGGCGCCGGAAGCCACTCTTCCGATCTCACTTCCCGTCACCCCTTTCACACCCCATCTCTACCTCTCAACATGTCCACCGCGGTGGACATCACGCAGTAGCTGCCCAGAACGAGAAAGCCTTTCCAACAACAGTGATGGGTTGAAGTCAGTTTCTCTGCGACCGAGCGTGATGCTGTGGAAATACGCTCCAAAGTCTCGGATGCGATTGCTCATCTGGAGAATTATGAAGATGGCGCATGATGCTTTTTGAGAGCCTATCTTCCTAGCAGCCTTTTCGAAGGTGCTTTCGTGGATTCCCATCATTGGAGCGAGCGTTCTGGCGTGGCTTTCGACATCGTGCCAGTTTCTAAGTGAATTCGTCGCGAACGACGTAGCTTGGTCACAAAGGCTTATAAGTGTTTGCAGGGGAAGTGTTTCGCTGTCGGTCCCGCTTTCTAAATCTTTTTGTTCTTTTTTAGACTTAGAAAGGTGGCGGACAGTTTGCCCGTCATTGGCGGGCAGTTTCATTGTTTCTGGTGCGTCCACCGCGGTGGACATCTGTTCGCATTGAGCTTCCAGTTCGCCGAGCAAAGCACGATACTCCGCGATCGAGAGCTTCCTCCGAAGAACTCGGCGTACCTGATGAGTGAATTCGTTCTCGGGGTCAGCTTCGTCGATCTGCGCAAGTTTGGTTAGGATTTGCTTTTGCAAAAACACGCGATCCCGACGAGCGTTTTCCATCGCTTGGGCTGTCGCAAGCAGTTCGCCGGCACGCGCGAGTAACGGAGCCAGCGACAAGCCATAGCTAATGGACTGACCTTCGGACGACTTCACTCGGTATCTTTTGCGATTTGGGCTGTCGTGGCGCTTCATGAAACCGAGTTCAACAAAGCGATCGATGTGCCTACGGAGGGTTCGTTCATCGATCCCGCCAACTCGACGGCAGATCTCGTCGTTGGAAGCGAAGACTGTGTCTCCATGCCCAGGCTTGAGAAAGCTCAGCATCGCTTGGAGCGTTTGAACATGTCCTGGACGGAGACCGAACAGGCTGCGACTATCTCTGAGCGCGCGGAAGACTGCCCAGATGTCGGTTTCAGGTGTGGTCGTGGCGGGGGTGCCCTTACCGACGCCAAAGGTCTGAACGGAAAGCTTTGTGAATGCCATATTTGTTGAACGACGACCGTTGCGGCCCACAACTTCCCCGGCTCTTCTCGCTGTTTTTGGCGAGAAAAGGCAACAAAAAGACGTCCACCGAATCGATGACTCTTGACGGGTATGTCGGAGATTGCTACATCACAGGTGCAAATCAGATGATGAGGGCTCTCCGGGGGAAACCTTGGGGGGCTCTTTTCTTTTTGGTCTTCGCCTTTCTCCTCTGCTCGTGTTTTTGGTTATGACCGGGGATCAGCTCCCCGAGCCTCTCTCATTCTGCCATTGTTCAAAAAGCTGTCGCAGCGTGGTTTCCGCGCGCTCTTCGAGCCATTGGCCGAATTCCGGGTTGTCCTTGCGGGTGACCTTGATAGCGATCGACTTGCCATCGACTGAAAGTGTGCCGACAGGGCTACCACTATCGTCCTTTACCACGGTCGTTTGGCCACGGGCGCTTTGGTCGGCTACGCCACGCGACTTGCTGGAGCAAGCGACATAGACGGCTTGAAACTTGTCCGAACTTGGAGTGGTGTCAGGCAGAGAGGCAAGTGTCTCACGCGCAATGTCAACAAGCGGAACCTTCTCTGAAAGTGCAGCAAGATCACCCCATTGGCGTCGACCTACGCCATGAGCCGGGCCGATAAGCCGGACAAGTTCGTCAGGCAGCTGCTCGATGACTACACGATGGTTCGACACACCTTGCCGGGTGAGGCCTAGGGCGTCCTGAATGACGCCAGGCTTGTAACCGGCCTCCTGCATTTCTTTGATAAAAAGAGATTTTTCAATGAAGGACGGATCCAGCCGCAGGTTGTTTTCCTGACCTTGCGCGATCAGAGAAGCATCATCATCGAGCGTTCGAACGATCGCTTTGACGGTTCCACCAACTCTTCGAATGGCTGCAAGCCTGCGACGCCCGTAGATGATGCGGTATCGATCCGGTTGGTCAGAGGGGCGAACCATGATCGGCACTTGCTGACCATGCTTGCGAATGCTTTCGGCGAGATCTTCAATGCTACTATCTTCCAGGATCAGGCGATCCCGGAGACCATCCATATCGATCCGGTCGGGTTCGATATCTCGGATTGAGTTGGCAGTGATTTCCCGGAGAGAATCCCGCAATCCGCCAACCGAGCCAGGTAGCTTCGAGGATTTGACCGGGGCAGGGGAGGGGGCTGCCGACTCTTTCGCGTCTTTCGGTGGCTGGTTGAAGATATTTCGAGCCATCAGCGACGCCCCCATGCCATTTGGATTGTCTGCTCCAACTCATCGGCGACGCTGTTCACGCTGGTCAAAGCCCGATCAATGGTCTTCCGAATGAGCTGGTTCGGGTCTACCTCATAGATGGTTTGCTGAGTCATGCCGGCGTCAGAAATGGCTGTCGACTTCAGCATCGGTTCAGTCATGACTTGGCCCGCAAGGATTGAACGCAGGTACCCGGCCATTTGCGTTTGTGGTCCGTCCGACGGCTCGTAGCGTGTGATCAGGAACTTTACGAAGTCCCAAGTGACATGTCGTCCAATCGCCTCTTCGACGGCTTTGACCGTTTCCGAAGCGAGTTTGAGGAACTGGCTCATCGAAGCGATGTCGAGCATGCCGGGGACGACCGTCACGAGTAAGCCCGTGGACGCTGCCAATGCTGTCAATGTCAGGAAGCCCAACTGCGGAGGGCAATCGATCAGCACGATGTCATAGTTTGAGTCAACTTCCTCTAGCGCCAGAGCAAGACGCTCTGCGAAAATCGGCTGAACCCTGCGCGCAAGGGCATTCGCTGTCTCGGTTTCGTACTCGGACAACATCAAGCCGGCCGGGACCATGTCGAGCTTGTGGAAGTATGTTTTCTGGATGACCTCCGAGAGCGGAACCTGATCATCGTATCTCAATGCGTCGTAGATTGTGCCGCCTTCGGCAAATTCGAGCTCAGGCCGGAAGCCGAAAAATGTCGTCAAACTGGCTTGTGGGTCGAGGTCCAGCACAAGCACGCGGTAGCCACGCAGGGCATACCTGTGTGCCAAATGGATCGTCGCTGTTGTCTTCGAGCTGCCGCCTTTGAAATTCACGACCGAAATGACCTGAAGACGGTCGCCGTCACGGCGGCCAGGTCTGTACGCGTCAGCATTTTTGCCTGTCCGCGCCAAAATGTTGCGGAGGTCGTCAACTTCTTCGGCTGTGTAGAACCTATGACCGCGACCGTCAGTGTGAACTTCAGGGAAGCTGCCATCTTTGTGGCGGTTGCGCAGGTTCGACGTACTAACGCGCAGCAACTCGGCGACCTCGGTCGAACTGAAGCGGCGCAAGGACTTGCGTTCTTCTGGCTCGAACGCAACTTTCATCTGCCGGTCAAGCGACTCAGCAAGACTGTCTGCGAATGCTCCGATGTCGGAAGAGCCTATGCCTTGCGCGTAGCCCGTATTTCGATCATCCATGTTCTGCCGCCTCTCATGGCCTTTGCTAAGGCTCTTTGTCGTTCTGACGGTCGAAGCCACGTCTGACGCGTTTTGCCGTCAGAATGGAAATGCCACGAACATCTTAGTCCGGCAAGAAGAATCTAGATGTAGTGGAAAAGTTATCCACAGCACCAATTTGGTCGCGCGGGGCTTGAGCTAGATAACGCATTGATTACCAACGATAAAGACCGCTTCGGGCGCAGCCGATACCCTTCGAGATATTTTCTGCTCGCGCGAACTAACCCCAAGGCTTTATTGGATATTTACGTGGTTTTCGTCCAATTGAGGCGATGATTCTGGAAGATTTGGGCCGAGCGAGCAGAGTGGTTTGCCGACCATTCGCGCCTACAAAAGGCCGAGGCGCTCTGCCCGCTCCAGTAGCATTCTGACGGAGGAAGGCTGCCAGCTGGTGCGACCGCGAGGGGTGCGCTCACGCATGGATTCCAGTCGGTCGCAGATTGCCTGCAAGGTGATCTCGGGGTCGGCACCTTTGATTGCGGCGACAATCGCAGGCAGGCGATCGTCGGTTTCGCGACGTCCAGCGCGTCCAAGCACTTCAGCGGGCAGGAATCCGTCCGCCACGTATGCCTTCACGGCGCGGAGCAGGCGGCTTTGCGTCCAGCGCCGATCATGGGGCAGGGGGCCATTGATGATCCGCAGGACGTCTTCCCAAGCCATATCGGGGCGCAAACGGCGCACATGGGGCACCCAATCCTGCGCAGTTTCGTTCAAGCGCTGCATGTAGCTGTCCTGTCGTGCCAGCCGCACCTTGCGCAGCGCTTCAGGGTCCTTGGCGCGAAGACCTGGGTTGCCGCCGACGCGGCCCTTTGAGCGTGCCGAGGCAAGTCCGGCTTTGGTGCGCTCGCGGATCAGAGCGCGTTCAAACTCAGCCGCAGCGCCCAGAACCTGCAACGTGAACTTGCCCCGGGGCGAGGCAGTGTCGATCGGGTCCTGGAGCGAGCGGAAGAACGCCCCCTTGCCCTCCAGTCTTTCGATCACCTCAAGTAGGTGCGACAAAGACCGCGCAAGCCGGTCGATCCGAACGACGACCAGCGTATCGCCTTTGGCAACTCGCTCCAGCACGCCGGCAAGCACAGGCCGCGCACGATTTCCACCTGAGGCGCGCTCTTCAAAGATCTCGGCACAGCCCGCCGATTGCAGCGCCTCAGACTGGGGCAGGGGGGTCTGATCCTCTGTGGAAACGCGCGCATAGCCTATCAAGGGCATGAAACTGGGCCGTTTGCAATTTAATATATCGCCAATAAACGATCCTTTGGAAACGGCGATGCAAGGCTCCCCAACATTGACCGAAACCTCGCATTGGCATATATTGCCAACGAGGAGATTTGTTCCATGGTGACACGCAACGTTGTTCTTACCGAAACCCAAGACCAGTTGCTTCAGGCATTGGTCGCATCCGGTCGATACCAGAATGTAAGTGAGGCCATGCGAGCGGGTTTGCGACTGCTTGAGCAGGAAGAGGCCCAGCTGGCCAGCATTCGGGGCGGCCTTTTGGAAGGTCTTCAACAGGCGGAACATGGCGACTTGGCCGAAGGGAGTGGGGCGGATGCGGTTCGCCGGGCCTTTGCGAGGGCGCGGACCACATCATGAGCCGAACTTTCCGGCTCACCCGCCGTGCGGAAGAAAGCCTCATCGAGATCGCCCGCTGGACTATCGAGAGATTTGGGCTTCGTCAGGCAGACATTTACGAAGCTGAGCTTCTTGCCCGCTGCGAAGCGATCGTGAAAGGCCAGGCACACAGTAGGAGTTGCTCGATCCTGGTCGATGATGCCGAAGACCTGAGATACCTCAGGGCAGGGGAGCACTTCCTCGTGTTTCTGGACCGGCCCGAGGAAGTCATCATCGTCGATATCCTGCATTCCCGGAGCGATCTGCCGCGTCATATTGCGGCGCTCTCGGCGTTGAAAGGGAAGGCGGGCTAACCGGGATCAGAGACCAGCAGCCTTGGTCAGGTTCACGCGGAACCGGTCGCGTCGGCGCTGGTAGCGGCGGGTCATCTCGACCGAGGCATGACCGAGCTGCTTCTGGACATAGCGTTCGTCGACTTCTGCCGAACTGGCGAGGCCGGCACGCAGGCTGTGACCTGAGAACAGCGCCAGGCGTTCTTTCTCGGGCAGGTCGGATCTAATGCCTGCATCGAGGACCGTGCGTTTGATCAATCGTGCGACATGCTTGTCGTTGAGCCGTGCATCGAGAGCTCGCTTGCCATCGCGCGAGGTGCCGACGAAGACCGGGCCGAAATCGATCTTGGCGAAGTGCAGCCATTGTTCCAACGCGTGCACGGGGCAGGTCTGGTCCGTTGATCCGCGACCGATCTCGACCTCGCGCCAGCCGGTCTTGGCATTGAGGGTCAGCACCGCGCCTTGGTCCAGGGTCTCGATCCAGCCGCCGCTGTCGGGCGTGTCGTCCTTGCCGACATCCAGGCCGACGATCTCGGAGCGTCTGAGACCGCCCGCATAGCCCAGGAGCAGGATTGCCCGATCCCGTAGTCCGCGCAGGTCGAACGGCAGGGTGGCAACCATCGCGAGGATATCGTCGGCCTGGATGGCCTCTTTCTGTACGGGCGGACGCGCGTGCTTGCGCCTGATGCCGGCCAGCACCGTCGCGATGTGACGGTTCTTGCGATCCAGGGTGAACCCGCGCTGCGCGCAGGCCCAGGCAAGACCGGACAGGCGGCGGTCAATTGTCGAAACCGTTAGGGCAGGGGAGGGGCCCGACCCCGAGGCCAGATCCGCGAGGTAGAGCCCAATCATTTCTGGCGATGGGGGCAGGGGGTCCGTCCCCTTCAGCCGGCACCAACGCGCGAAATGCGCCCAGTCCTTTGTATAAGCCTTCAGCGTGTTATCAGACGCAGCCGCGCGGGCGTAGTCACGGGCGGTGTCGACCAACCGATCGAGGGTGCCGGACCCGGCCACAAAGGAGGGCAGGTTCAAGACCTCACCGTCAGGGCGATCTCTCTCGTTGTCCTCGTTGGCTGAAGACCCGATTGGCGGCTCCGAACTCGATTTCTCGGTGTTTTCTGACATGCTGCCGAGCATATTCAGATGTGTCCGATAAGGCAAACTTATTGGACATATTAGTGGGCGGCAAGGTGAGGCGGTTAGATCGCTATTTTCTGGTAGAAAGCGCCGCCCAAGTGTAGGGTCTGAGCATGACATTTGCCCGACCGGACACCATCAGCGAGCTCGACACGTTACCCCGGATGCCGGCCTGGGTCACCTCTGCACGCACTGAAACCTTTGAAGATGTTGCGTTTTTGTCGGGCGCCGCGCTGAACCACCTGCATCTGGTGTTGGGGTGCGCAGAGGTGCCCAAAGCCTTGTTGCGGGATCGCCTCGCGCTGCGGGCCGCGGCGGCGTGTGTCGTGTTTTCTGGCCGACCGGAGCGGGCAGGGGAGTTGCGCGACGCGGTTCACCTGTTGCGCGCCGGCGACCTGCCAGGACCGGCGGGGGAGACCTACCTGTCTTGGCGGCGGTCAGCGGAGCGGCAGGTCTCGATCAAGGCTCTGGGTCGCGCCTTGGCGGGCCTCGAGCCGGGCCAGATCGCTACTTGGCTAGATGCGGGGCAGGGGGCGCCCGTTGGCCGAGCGGCGATGGTGCTGGAGGCGGTAATGCGCGAGGCGCCGCGCGCAGATGTAGCAGGTCTGATCCTCGCGGATGCGGCCCTGGCTCACGCACTCGGCTGGGATCATCTCGTGCCGCTGCTGGCCCCTGGCCTGAAACGGGCTGACCTGCGCAAACAAGGCGATGATCTTCGCTTCGCCTGTCATCGCGCGCTGATTTCCTCGGTGGTCGACGCCGTGCGTTTCGCCGCCGACCTTGCACGTCGGGCGACGCATCTGAAGGCGGTCGCGCCCAAGCTGCGGGCCAAGGGAGCGGGCGACGCTGTCGAGATGTTCCTGACCCGCGATGCCGTGGCGCCGTCGGCCTTGCCTTTGCCGGATCGCGCCGCGCGGCGGCTCTGTGACCGGTTGGTCGACCTCGGCGCGGTGCGCGAGCTGACCGGGCGCGATACTTTCCGGCTCTACGGGGTATAGGGATGGCGAAGGATCGCTCTGAACCAGACCTGGACCGCGAGCTACCCGACCTGCCTCCGGAGCTGCGCTGGCGGGAATGGATGCGCCGGATCGAGGCGGTATTGTTTGCGTCGGCCTCACCGGTTGCCCGCGAGGATCTGGCGCGGGTGGTGGGGCAAGGGGTGTCGGTCGACCTGCTGGTCGAGGACCTTGCCGCCGATCTGGAGGGGCGGGCTTTTGAAGTTGCGCAGGTCGCTGGCGGCTGGATATTCCGGACGCGGGCTATCTACGCCCCCGCGATCCGGGCCGCCGCGGATGTCGGCAATCAATTGCTGGATCTGAGCGAGTTCGACGTCGCGGTCCTGGCCGCCATCGCCTATCACCAGCCGATCACGCGCGACGGGCTCAAGGACATCTTCGGCAAGGAAATCAGCCGCGACCTGATCGGCCGACTGCATGCGCGCGACCTGATCGGGACCGGGCCAAGGTCGCCTCGGCGCGGCGCTCCCTACACCTTCGTCACCACGGAGCAATTCCTTGTTTCCTTCGGGTTGGAGAGCCTGCGCGATCTTCCCGATCGGGAGCAGTTGGAGGATGCGGGGGTTGTGGGCGAAGCACTGCAGGTCGATTTCGGGTAACGCGTTTGCGGTCTCCGTTGCCAATGCCTGACGCAAACTCGGTCGTTCTGCTTATCGTTTCATCTGCAGTGCAACGATTCATGCGGAAATCCAGAAATACTCATAATTTCAAGGTGATTGTCACTGTACCCTAGGCTCCAGACTCGTTCTTTTTCATAGCCAGAACAAAACGGTTGCGGCGAGAGCGATGGCTGAGAAGAAGGTTT
>NZ_JBXWQU010000020.1:0-205408 GCF_059612545.1 Ruegeria sp. SAZD011
GGAAACCTTCTTCTCAGCCATCGCTCTCGCCGCAACCGTTTTGTTCTGGCTATGAAAAAGAACGAGTCTGGAGCCTATGAAGTCTCATTCCTTCTCCACGGTGCCCGATACTCCGAATGGATAAAGATCGGCTACAAAATGGTTGCGAACGAGGAACGCGCTCCCGAGCATTACGCTTGGAAGTTTGAGTTTCGTGTCGAAAAGCAAACAGAACATCACGAACTTTTTGGCGCGGTGAAACGGGTGATCTATTCAAACGCGCTGAAGGCTTTCCAGCAATTGGCACGCGAGGGCGTCAATGGCTAACACAAATCTCAATATCAGCGTTATCGAAAAGCGGATGCTGAAACAGGCGGAAGCGGCGGACTATACCGGCCTGCCTGTCAAACACTTCAAGACGACATGCCCGGTCCAGCCGGTCGAGATGCGCCCCGGCACGGTCCTTTGGGACAAGCGCGATCTGGACAAGTGGATTGATGCGATGAAGGAAGGGGCTGAGATGGCAACGCAAGACGCCATTCTTGACAAGCTGTAATGACGCGGATCAGGGTAAAGGGCTTCAAGATATTCGATGATCGGCACGGGAAACCGCGCTGCTATCATCGCGCCACGGGCCACAAGATCGACCTGGAAAAGACCCCGCTGGGATCGGCCGAGTTTTTCGCGGAATGCGCCCGCATTGCGGCCATTGCCGAGACGAGGAAGGCTCAAGCCCCAAAGCCGGGAACGCTTGGCGGGCTGGTCAATGCCTATTTCCAGACTGAGCACTTTGGCAATCTGGCGGACGCCACCAAGCGCGACTATCGCAAATGCGCTGACTTCCTGCACCCGATCCGCGACACGCCCGTTTCCGCGATCACGACGCCCCTTGTGTCGGGTATCCATGACAAGGCGGCGGGCAAGATCGGCTGGCGGCGGGCAAACATGGTCCGCACCTTCCTGAGCCAAGTTTTCCGCTATGCCATTCCGAAAGGTCTGATCGACCGGGACTATGCGCAAGGTGTTATTCCCAAGCCGCGCCCGAAAGATCGGCCCTATGCCAACCGGCCCTGGACGGTCGAGGAACGCGCCGTTGTGCTGGATCGGGCTGCGCCCCACGTCCGGGTGGCGGTCGCATTGATTATGAACACCGGCCTTGATCCGTCCGATGCGCTCAAGCTGACCCGTCGCCAGATCGACGGCAACACGATCTGGGGCGTCCGGGGCAAGACGGCGCATGAGGTCGCCATTCCTATCGGCCCGACGCTGCAAGCCGCTCTGGACGCTGCACCGGCCCACGACGCAGTGACGATCCTTGCCACGTCCACCGGGAAGCCCTGGACCTACAACGGATTTTCGACGGTGTGGCACCGCTTCAAGAAGAAGCTGGAAGCTGAGGAAGCTGTGCAACCCGGTCTGACCCTCAAGGGGCTGCGGCATACCGTGGCCACGACGCTACGCGAGGCGGGGCTTGAGGAACGCCAGATTGCGGACCTGCTGGGGCAGAAAACCCCGTCGATGGCCCGTCACTATTCCCGGTCCGCCAACCTTGCGGACCGCAACCGGCTCACGATGGAAACACTCGAAAAGGAGAACGAACGCCGATCAAAAGTTGTCAAACCCTTCACGAAAACTGTCAAACCCTGAAAGGCTCAAGAATGAATATCGAGCAATATCAAGAGTTTGAATGGTGCCCGGGGGCGGAATCGAACCACCGACACGAGGATTTTCAAGACTTGTGTTTATTTTAAAGCGTTGATTTTAAATGGGTATTTTGGGCAAATTTGAGGTGTGCGATAAACTGTGTGATGCGCTTTGGCTGCGCTGGCTTGGGAAAACACTGTGTTCAACACACTAACCTGAAACACTGTGCTTGAACACACTTTCAGCAACAGTGTTTGGAAAACAAGTGCTGGCTTTGGGTGGTTATAGCGGACGTTCGACAAGGCACGGGAGTGTGGCCGCTTAGCGGACGAAGCGGTCCTCGAATTGCCTGCTTTGGAGCAAGTTCTCGCGTGCAGGAATGCAAAGCGACGAAAAGCGAGCTTTCATTCTGGCATGGCCAGACTGCGTGAGTTAGCCTTCGTCCCCAAGGGAAGAGAGAATGGAACGTAGGCTTTCGGCAATTCTCGCGGCGGATGTTGTGGGCTACACGCGCTTGATGGGTGCGAACGAAACGGGCGTATTGACCGCGCTGCGTTCACATATCGAGGACCTTATCGCTCCCCTGGTTTCTGAACATGGCGGGCGCATCGTCAAGCTGATGGGTGACGGTCTTCTGGTCGAATTTCCAAGTGCCGTAAGCGCTCTGCAATGCGCAGTTGGAATTCAGAGCGGAATGGAAAATCGCAATGCCGGGACCGCGCAGCAGCAGCGCATCGATTTCCGCATCGGCATCAATATCGGCGATGTGATCGTCGAGGGCGACGACATTTATGGCGACGGCGTGAATATTGCGGCGCGTATTGAAAGCCTCTCAGAGCCCGGTGGGATACTTCTTTCCCAAAGCGCCCATGATCAGGTCAAGGGAAAGGTGAATGGCCAATTTCGCGACCTTGGACTGCAAACGCTGAAGAATGTTGCTGATCCCATACGGGTCTTCGGTTTTCAAACTGATGGCGTAGCCAGGAAGCGACCGCCCCTGCTCAGACGACATCTGGCACGCCGCATCGGTTTGGTGTTTGCGGTTCTGATCCTGATCGCGATCACCGGCGTTGGAATATGGTGGTATCAAGATCAAAATTCTTTTGGGGGGCGTGCGGATTTTCAGCTACCCGACCGGCCCTCAATCGCGGTTCTGCCGTTCGAAACATTCCGAGATGACGAAGACTATCGCTATCTCGCCGATGGCATGTCCGAAGACATCATTACGCAGCTTGCGCGCAATGCCGAGCTTACAGTGATGGCGCGGTCAGCATCTTTTGCTGTGGCAGAGAAAACGAGTGACGCCGCCGAGATTGCTCGACAACTTGGCGTCTACTACTTGCTCACAGGCAGTGTCCGGCGCAGCGGCGATCATCTCAGGATCACGACGCAGTTGGTCGACGGGAAAAGTGGGAGGAATGTCTGGGCCGAAGCCTATGAGAGCACAGCGGAAACCGTATTCGATACGCAGGACGACATCGTCGAACGGATTGTCGGCTCTCTTTTCTCCGAAGTTCGCGAAATCGAAAAGGGTGAAATTCTGAGGCGGCCGCCGGAAACCTTGGACGTCTATGAACTCGCTTTGCGTGGCGTCGCGCGGAAGCATCGGCTGAACCCTGTAGATTCGGAATTGGCTAGACAAGATCTTTCTCGCGCGATCGAACTGGACCCGGACTATGCACCGGCTTGGCTATACCTCGGTTGGGTTGAAGGTATAGCCATTGCCTTCGGTTGGGCTTCGGACCTCGGGCCAGCCGATCTGTCATCGGCGATAGCGAAGATCGAGAAGGCCATTGAAATCGACCCGACGCTGGCGACCGCATTTCAGGCACTTGGTATACTTCGGTCTTGGGTTGGCGATACTGAAGGCGCGCTTCAAGCCGCGAGAAGGTCGGTGGAACTCGGGCCAGGAGATGCAGACAACATCCTGTTTCTAGGCCGTGCATATGCCAATATCGGTGAGTTCGACAAAGCGGTCGAAACAGCGCGGAAGGCTTTCGAGCTGAACCCGATCAGACCCAGTTACTATGATGCTGCGATGAGTCGCGCGTTGTGGGGACAGGGTGAATACGATGCATCTCTAGAGGCCGCGAGCGACTGTCTTGCCAAGACGCCGGGTTATTCAGCCTGCCAAGTATTCCAGGTTGCCAGCAACATTGCACTCAACAAGCCAGATAGCGCATCCGAAGCGGTTCGAAGGCTCACTGAATTGTACCCAACTATGACAATCGGTGTTGCTGTCAGTGGTATGGGCTACGCTGGTGATCAGTCTGCAAATGCAAGGCTTGCCGAGCAACTGAAAGCCGCCGGACTTCCAGATTAAGTAAAAGCAATGCGCCAACAAAGACCGCTTTGGGCTCGTAGCGGTCGATCGCTGCACCGTGTATGAACGACTGCTTTGCAGAAACTGTGACTGAGACCATCTGCGGCATACCTGTCTCTCGTTCGGTCAACCAAAATTCAAACTGGTTTGCTTTTCCAAGCAATGTGGCGATACCGCTCAAATCTGCACGCACAGCGCAAGAAGGCCGTTGCCCGCTACACTGGTTGCAGGCTGGCCTTGGCCGAGCACTGTACCGGCCACCATAGTCGAGCGCAAAGAGCTGATCAGGAATTAGGATCGATTTGCCGTGTGGGATCGCGATTGAGGCATTGTTCCGCGCGAGAATCTCATGAGCCGGAATATAGCGAATGCCGACTCGGGTTGCGCAAATTTCGATGGAGCTGGTTACACATGCCGTGAGGTAGGCGTGCCACCAGTGGCCTGTTGGCCGGACGGTCGGCTCTGCGATCCCTAAATCGGCGAGATGGTCGTGGGCCTTCTGAGACAGGTCATATATATAGGGGTTGAATTCGGCCCGCTCGGTGGCACGTTGTTGCGGTGGCAGGGTGAGATAGCCTCCCGCGCGGAGTTTTTGCAACTGGCGCAGCGCCGTATCCATGCAGCGGTGCGTGTCGCGCGTAAGCTCGAACAAGTACTGCGAGCTCTGCGGGCCGTGACGCTCGATATGCTTGAACCAGCGCAGTTCACGCGCTGTCGGTCGGACAGTACGGTCCGGCGCGACATAGTGGAAGGTCGCACGACCGAGGCGATCCGTTTTAGGCTGTGTCATGATTTCATTTTATACGAACCAGCGCGTCCCAACGCGGTGCTTGTCCTGGATCTCACGATTTTTTCTGTTCTGGGTCCGCTCGGGCAGGTTGCTGTATGTGCCGCCAATTTCGTCAGCGGGTCGCGAGGAGCATGTTCAGTGGCGCATGAAACTGTATCCGGCACGCAACACACAAATCCAATGTGCCGTCACGCGATTGGTCAACATACACCTTTTTGGGGAGGAACCGCTTCCAAGGCATCTTGGAACTGAGAAACCAACGAACCGAAATCTCCAGACCAACGGTTAAAGCTCGTCCGACGGTTCCGTTGGGTCCTTGGGGTGATTTTTGTCGTTCGGGCCGTCCAAATCGCTCTCCACCTCATCGGGCTTCGAAAAGCTTGGCCCCATGGCTTTCTTCAGTTGTTCCCAGCCAATATCGACGCTCCCGTCGCCGGAGTCATTGCGAACGGCCCTTTTTCGACTTTTCGATTGCGCCGATGCTTTTTTCGACTTGGGGTCTGATTGCCGTATGTCCGAGGGCGCGGGATCTCGCCGCCTTCTTTCAGGCTTGACCTCCGAGCCATCCCCTGATGCAGCGGCATTTTCCGGATCAGGCGATTGCTTTGCCTGGACGTCTTTCGTGTCCTTTTCGCCCGTGTGTTGCGCAAAGCCACCATCGGTGCCAGATGGTGTTCCTTCCGGAGCGTCTCGGCGGTCATCTTTCGGCTTTTGATCGTTTTTCCAAGGTTCAGCATATGCCGCGCGACTGCGATCCCGGATCGCCTGCAATTGCTCAGGCCAACGTTTAGGCATCTTCTCAAGCACGAAGAACGGAAAACTCATCGGTACGCCTCTGTCCGTCAATCCTCGGATGAAAGTAATGAAGGTGCCCTTGGGCTGGTGCTGGATTGTTTCGGCGTCTGTGCCCATTTGACCCGAGAGGGCACGGGCATCCCGAGCCGAGACGCCGCCCGCGAGTTTGATGGTTGTATTGGCCTCGAACGCCTCCTGCAGGCCCTGTGAGAGTTGGCCAAGATACTGGTGCGCCATGACCATGCCAACCTTGTACTTGCGAGCCTGGCTCAGGATGATGCCGATATTGGGATCGAAATAGTCCTGTGCCTCGTCGATATAGACCATGACCGGTAGCCGGTCGGATCCAGCAAGCGTGGCGCGCTCCTGGGCAGCTTGGGCAATGAGCGCGATGAAAAACCGCCCGAAGATTTCCGTGCCTTGTTCCTTGAGGAGCGACTTTGCCGTGTTGATGAGGATAAGCTTGCCTTTGTTCATCTCCTCGAACATGTCGAACTTCGATTGCGGGTGAGAGAACATCCGCTCGAAGGTCTGGTTCTCCAGGACACCGTAGATACGGCGCAGCACCTGGGTGCGAGTGTTGGCGAATTCCTTGCTGTCGAACTCGGTTTCGAAAAAACGACGAGGTGTGCCCTCGAGCCGTGCGATCGAAGAACGGTGTATTTCGGTGCCGCCCTGTTCCAACAATTCCCTGAGCGTGTGGATGGTGGCATTGGGAATATGGAACATGAGACGGGTCACGTAGCGGAAGACCACGCTTTGCTTGGCGGTCATGCCGGCCGAAAGCAGCGAACCCAGCACGAAGTCGTAAAGCTCGATGATGGAATTGGTGAGCCGCTCTCGTTCGAGCGGGTCATAATCTTCGAGACGGTCCTGACCGACTGAGAAGAGATTGAGGCAAACCGGGTAATGTATGTCCTCGGGATCAATGAGCACAATCTGATCCGGTCTCAGGATGTCCGCCTTCAGGATCGTGTTGATCATGTCACCTTGGCTGTCGATCACCACCACCGTCTTATCACCTCGGGCGACAGCCTTGAGATCCTTGGCGATGAAGTATTGCAGGGTCTGAGTCTTGCCATGGCCGGAGCCAGCGATGATGTGGGTATGCTCGAAGCGGCGACCCTCGGGAATCGAGAACGGCGTCCTCAACGTAAACAGGTCCTTCAGGTGCGTGCCGCGCAGATAGGTATCGACGACATCGTCGCCTTTGTAGTCCGAAGGAAAGATCGGGTTGGTTCTATGGGTCGCCTGGAGATTGGCATCGAGCCTTTGGCGCAGTGCCTTGAAATGCATGTAGTCGCTGTCGCGGAAAAAAGGTGCGATTACATTTTGCACCGTCTGCCCGAGTGGCTGGACAAACTGTGTAACCTCGACCAGCACGTCTCCTTCGATAGGGGGAACGGCATTTGCGATTGGCGCAAGGGCCTCGGAAATGACGTCGAGTGCCGAGAGTACCATGGTGCGGTCGCTTCGCGCCTGGCCAGTTTTGGCGAGCATGTCACGGTAGCGCGCGCCTTCCACCGAATTGCACAGAGCTGGCGGAGGGGGCACTTCGGGGCTGAGTCCCTCCTGCTCAAACAGCCTGCGCCCCACATCCAAAAGTTGCAGGCGCAAGGATTTGGGCAAATCTGGTGGCCAGTGCCGGGAAAGGGCATCGTCGATCTCTACATCGGTGAGTTCAACAGTGCCTGCCAGCGCATGGGCGTATAGCTTTTCCGTCTCGGCACGGGCGATGCGCTCCAGGCGAGCCGGGCTTTCAGAATAGAGGCGATAGCCGACGTAGGCCACGATCCCGGCTATCGCAATCGGTGTAACAAAAACAGCGATCAATAGAAGCGTGCCGACGATCGCGAAGACGAGGAACAATCCGATCGTGTCCGAGAACGGATCGCGCGACATCAGAATTCGACCACGGTGCGTGTGCCGGTTTCGGCGTTGTCATCGAGCCAGAGTTTCATCTGGGCTAGCACATCGAGAAGATTGTCTTCGTAGATTTTTGCCTGGCTCGGGTTCGCGCACAAAAACCGATCAATGCGCCCATTCATCAGGTCGCCCACCTTCAATTCGAACTTCTCATCCCGATCATCGACCCGT
The DNA here is from genome assembly GCF_059612545.1 of Ruegeria sp. SAZD011. Taxonomy (NCBI): domain Bacteria; kingdom Pseudomonadati; phylum Pseudomonadota; class Alphaproteobacteria; order Rhodobacterales; family Roseobacteraceae; genus Ruegeria; species Ruegeria sp. SAZD011. Next base: position 7,629 of record NZ_JBXWQU010000020.1, read on the forward strand.
GCGTTGGCTGGTCTTCGATCAAGGAGCTTTATCTTCGAAAGGTTTCGCTGCCGGATGATCTGTTTCTCTTCATGCGTGAAGGCAACCGAAAGATGGACCTCATGATAGGTTGATTTCAGGAGGAGCCCCTTTCGGATGGTGTGGTGGGAAATAGATACCCGCATGAGAAAGCGCCGCAACCAGATCAGTCTACGAGGGGTGGGTGGTCGGGGGAACAATGTATCCGATAGGATTCAGATATGAAGTCACGGGAAATTGCCGACACAAATTGTTTAACAATGTTCAGATCCTTTCCGCAATGTATCCACATACACGATACCCATAGAGGTTGGGGGTATCGTATGGGGCATCATAGTGAAGATTATTCGTTAGGTTCTAGAATATTCAGGTAGTTCTTCAGAGCTTTCGCGCTGTAGAAGGTTTGTCCGGCGAGATCGTATTTTCCGTTGTTCAACGTGAAGACATGGCCGCGATACTCAAGCTGGTTTGCCTTGTTTTCAAGCCGACGAAAGCCATTTTCGTCCAACTGCATAAGTTCGTTTTCCGTGATTAGTTCCGGGACTTTTGTATGGCGTTCTTGTTCGGGCTGAGCTGTATCGAACGACCAACTCCGTTCCTGGCCATCTTGACCGTTGGGTCTGGACGCAAAACTTTGAGGTGCCGCGCCGTTCATGTGAAGCGCCTGTCGGGAAACCTCCAACTGGTCCCTAGCAACCTTTAGGGCCTGTTGACCATACTCTGCAGAGTCCACGGAAGCGCGACCAATTTGGACCAATGCCAAGCAGAGCAGTCCAACTAAGGAAATACCGAGACCCGGTATCAAAGCCATGACAACCTTGAGCTCGTTCATCTGCCCGTATCTGGTCATTTCGGCAACGGTTGAACCGCTCACGAAAGCAAGCCCGCCCCCAGCTAAGATCAGACACCACGCGCAAAAGCCAAGGAAACTGAACAGATTTCGTGCGGCAGCATAGGATTGCATGGCGATTTCCCCTTCTGAGCTACAAAAAAATCATGCAACCCAAGGTAATCGTGAGTCAACTGTCGCTCGTAGTCTCCAAAATGGTAGCAGCTTGAAGACTCAAGCCTCGGTTCTCCTAGCCCATCGCCGCCCCAAGCGTGGTCGATCCACCGCGCATGACAGCCTCTGCCAGGGAAAGTGCCTCGAAAAGAACGGTGTTGCGCGGCTCGTTGTCGAAGAAACGGCGTTTCTTTGGTAACCAGGCCTCGATCTCAGGGTGCCGTTTTACCAGAGCTTCAGCCTCTTCATATTTGTTCGCAAAATCGTGTTCCCGCTTCACGGATACGTCGAGAACATAGTTGTGTTCTGCGGTGCGGGCGATGGCCCCGATGATCTCTTTGGTCTTTTCGCCCTTCTTGGCCGCTTCTTCGGGTTTCTCCGTGACGACCACCTCGGGCTTCAGGCGGTTGATCCATTTCTGGGTCTGCTCGGCTGCCGCGCTCGGCGATTCCGCCGCCTTGCCGGACATGCGCCAGTCCTTGAGCCTGCCACCGACCAAATAGACATATCCAACCCGCCCGGATGCCGCCGCCACCGACAGCATCCTAAGGCCCGCCATGGTCGGTTTCTTCAGCTGCTAATCGATCCCGCAGGCGCTCGATCGACGCCGACCGATTGAACGTCCCAACGAAATTCCGGACATCTTTGGGCAGCGTCCCAACCCGCTTCTGAAGATCACGCCGCGCATCCGCCATGATCATCGAGAACAAGCTCTCGAACGACCGGCCATAGATCAGCGACAGGGTCACTATCTCCGTTAGTGTTGGCAGCTTGCCGCCATGCTCCAGTTCGGAAACCCGTGATTGATGCGACGCCAATAAATGAGCGATATCGCTCTGCACGAACCCCGCCTTGCGCCGCGCCAGACTGAGGTCGAGTGCGAATTCTGTTGTCATATGAATTACTTGGTTACTGATAGAGCCTCAGTCTAGGAAAGATGCGCGTCCCGAACTAGGAGGCGCAGTATCCCCATTTTCTATGTTTCACCACCTTCATAGACAACAAAACCACCAGAGCGGCATGGCCGTGCTCAACGCCGGAAAGGTGAAACCTTTCCGGTGATCGCCATACCGCTCTGGTGGTGCGTCTCGGGTGGTTTTCTATGCTGTTCCTGTCGGAACCCAGGATATCGAATTTTCCATACTGAAAGCTAGACGGTGAGCGATCCAGGCTAAGGATATCTGACCGTTATTGGTGATGACGGCGGCGCAGCAGTTTTCTTTCAGTAGTCGCAGAATCGGCACTGTCCTTATCACTCATCGCCTTCAGGTTCGTGCCAACGCGCAAAAACCAATCTTCGTGCTCGATGACTGGCTTGATCTTGGCTCCAAAATAGTCAAGGATTCCGGTAAATCATGCATTTCATTGGGAAACTTCATGTCGGACTCACCTGTGCTACGAGAAATTTCTCGCTGGTCAATTGAAGCGAAAGACGAAGATAGCTCAGTCTACTTTTTCCACTTTGGCGACGTTTCCGATATCGAAGACGGCAGAAAGAACTATGTGATAGGGCGCAAAGGGACCGGGAAAACCGCGATTGCAGAATACCTGCACAATCAGAAGTCCTACAACCAGTTCTCGCGACTGCTTTCGTTCAAAAACTTCCCTTTCAACTCGCTGTATGGGCATGCAGACGATGCCTACAACCGCCCCAATCAATATATAACCCTCTGGATTTATGTGATTTATCACTACATTTGTTCGATGCTCGCGGAAAACGAGCTAGTCAGAAGCAGATGTGGATTCGACCTACGGAAGTCATTTGATTTCGACGTTCAAGGTGCGCTTGCTCGATCAGTCAAAACAATCACAAGCCAAAGTTACAGCCTCAACTTGGCGGGATTTGGTGGCGGCTTCCAATCTGACGGAGAGTCAGCGGAATTTGACTATGTTAAGGCAAACGAAGCGATGCGGGAGTTCATTCACTCCGTTATCGATGACAGTGAGTACTATGTAATTTTTGACGAATTGGACGAAGACTATCGGGATGTTCTCAACCCTGACAGAAAGGATTCATATTTTGAATTATTGATCAGTCTCTTCAAAGCAGTTCAGGTTATCAGGGCTGAATTTGCAAACACCGACATCAACATTCGGCCGATTATTTTCTTGCGAGACGACATCTTTGACCTGTGTCGGGACGTTGACAAAAACAAATGGCTAGATCGTGCGGTGACACTGAAATGGGATGAAAGTCAGCTGCGTGAACTGGTGCAGTTCAGACTCTCAAGGGCGATCCAAACCACCACGGGCGAGACGGTTGATGTTTCCTCTGCTTGGGACGAGGTGTTCGGTGTCCGCAAGACCAGCATTGGGTCTTCAAGGCGAGGCTCAATTGACACATTCAAGTTTCTGACTAGTCGAACGTTTCTGCGTCCGAGGGATATCATCAGTCATGTTAGAGAGTGCGCAAAAGTCGCGCTATCAAGAGGTAATGAAAAGATTAACAACATAGACATCAAAGATTCAGGATCCGGGCACTCGGCATACATGCGCCGGGAGGTAATTGATGAACTTTTCCCTGTTCTCGACGATGTAGCTGAGATCCTTGGAGTGTTGTCAAGGATTAGGAAGCCAATCTTTACCAGAAAAGAGTTCAACGATAGGTATCGCGAGTATTTGAATCAGAACTCATCTAGCAACAAAACTCTGACTGAAAGCCAAGTCCTAAAGCTGCTTTTCCATTTCAACGTAATTGGAAATATCACAACCGGAAACCACCGGGTATTTGCCTATGACAGTGACGTAAAGGTCATGAACATGGACGAAAATATCTGCGTCCATAATGGACTGATACACAGTTTGGATATTTTGTAGGTGCTTGGAACTCAAGGAAATCCAAAAACATCACTTTGCCTGGAAAAAACCGCCCCTCTTTTGGGGCGGCTTGATCAGTATTCACCAGCGAGCATGATGGTCAGGACCCGGTGGGTAAGAGCTTCGTTGGCCGGATTCTCCGATCCAGCGGTCAGCGTCGGATCGTAACAATCGATCTTCCAGAAGATCCGAGCGCCATCGACTTCGACCGCGCCGAAATCGTGCTCGCCCCAGGGATCGTTGTCCTCTGAAAACTGGTCAAAGGTCCGAACCGCCTGAACCGCCTTCAGCACGAACTCCGCGCCAAATGCCTGCACCCCGCTCGTCACCATGACCGAGCCGTTGCCCAGTCCGTCGCGCCGGAACCTGTCATTGAGCTCGCGGATCGCCTGGCGCGGTACAGCCCCGTCGAGGCGTTTCCAGACCAGCGTCGTCTCACCCTCGCAGGCGTGGCAATGCGCATCGTCGAAAACGTTCTCCAGCTCCCAAAGCCCATATTCCGGGTTCCAGCATGCCCAGGCATCGAGCGCCACCCGTTCCGAGCCGCAGCTCTTGCAGACCGGCACAGCGCCAATGTCGCCGACATCATCATCTTGCATAATTCCCATAGTCACCTCCTTTTCGGGTGCGCAGGTCGGAATGACCCGCGCCACCCGGAGAGAGGCGACCTGGGAAGGAACGTTCTGGTGCAATGATAGCTCGGAGTGGATTTCCGGCTAGGAGCCGGGGCATCGGCGGAAGCGATATCCTGGTGCAGGCTGGCCGGTGAACTAGGGTCGCGGGGTTCGGCATCGGACAATGGCCGGATGCACTTCAATCCGGATCACGTCACCACGCTCGGCCGAGCGCATTATCGCTATGGCGATTTTTCATTTGGCATCCGCCTCGCCGACCGGCTCATGCATCTGTACATCATCGGTCAGACCGGCACCGGTAAATCCACCTTGCTGGCCAACCTAGCGCGACAGGACGCAAAGAACCGCATCGGCTTCTGCCTCGTCGACCCTCATGGCGATCTGGCCGAAGGACTCAGCCGAACGCTCGATACGCCGCACATCTACTGGAATGTCGCCGATCCTGAGAGCCCCTTAGGATACAACCCGCTGACCCGCGTTGGTGCCGACTATCGGCCCCTGGTGGCCTCGGGTTTCATCGAGAGCCTTAAGAAGCAGTGGAAGGACGCCTGGGGCGCTCGCATGGAGCACCTGCTGCGCTACGCCGTTCTGGCGCTCTTGGAGCAGCCCTCGGCCGATATCCGGGAAATTGGGCGTCTCTTCGTCGAGAAGGATTTTCGCCGTTCGGTGGTGGCCCGCGTCACCGATCCGCAGGTCTTTGCCTTCTGGACCAAGGAATACCCCAACATGAACTACCAGACGGCGGTCGATGGCGTCGCGCCGATTGCCAACAAGCTCGGGGCGTTCTTGGCAAACCCAACCTTGCGCAAAGCGATCTGCGAACCAGAAGAGCCGCTGCGTTTTCGCCGGATCATGGATGACGGGCAGTGCCTGATCGTCAATCTCGCCAAAGGCCGTTTGGGCAGCGACAACGCCAATGTCATGGGTGGCCTAATCGTAAGCAGCGTTCTCAATGCCGTCTTCACCCGGCACAACCTGCCGGAAGATGACCGCCGCCCCTTCTTTCTGTACATTGACGAATTCCATTCCTTCACGACATCGGTTTTTGCCGGAATGCTGGCTGAGGCTCGGAAATACGGGCTCGGGCTTGTCCTGGCGCATCAGCATATCGTGCAGACCGATCGTGAGGTGTTCGAGGCAGCCACCGGTAACGCCGGTAGCTTGGTGGTGTTTCGCCTTGGCGCGCAGGACGCCCCAACCTTTCACCGGCAACTCGGAACCGTGGAAATCCCCGATCTGGTTAATCTTCCGAACTATCGGGCTTTCATTCAGTTGATGGTGCGCGGTGAGCGGGTTCGCACCTTCTCGGCCACGATGGACCCGCCGTTGCAGTGATCGGATGCAGCGATATCTGTGCGCCTAGGACCGTGGCGGCATGGGCGTAGAATGGGCTTCGGACATCGTTCCTTTCCCAAACATCAATGGAGACAAGCCATGACGCTCATGCTGCACGCGGGCGCAAGCCCGCTTGACTATGACGGCCTTCGCCAGTTGGAAACACCGGAGGCGACACAAACCCATGTGCCGATTCCACACCACCGCTTGGTGGACGTGGTCCGGCTCACCCTCGGCTTCTACGGCCATACCGTGGAAGAAGAACACCACGGGGTGACGCCGGATGGAATGCGGTATTTCGGGGTGTTGTCGCTTCGGAGCACCTACGGCGACTACACCGACACGGTGGGTCTGCGAAACAGCCACGACAAGACCTTCCCGATCGGCATCTCGTTCGGATCAAGGGTCTTCGTCTGCGACAACCTGGCCTTCATCGCCGATCATGTCGTGCGCCGTAAACACACAGCGCAGGCCAAGCGCGATTTGCCCGGCCTGGTCGGCGATCTGATTGAACCGCTGGCGGACCAGCGTGAAGCCCAACATCGGGTGATCTCGCGCTACCGGTCGGCGAACCTCTCGCAGTCGCTCGTCGATCATGCCGTCCTGGAGCTCTACCGTGCCGAGGTCATCACCGTGACCCGCATCGCGTCGGTGATGGAGCGCTGGGAGAATCCGCCCCACGATTGGGGCGTGAAGACCGCCTGGCGACTCTTCAACTGTGTGACTCACGCGTTGGAGGGCAGGATTGCCGAACAACCGGCGCTCACAAGCCGGTTGCATGATGTGATCGATGCGACATGCCTCAATGGCAATGCTACAGCTAGTGCTGAACTGGCGGCGCAATAATGCGCTCTCAATGCGGCCCAACACCGGGCCGCATTTTCTATGGTGATACGATATCGCTTGTGGTCGTTTGTGGCTGCCTATGCCTGTATTCCGTGGTCCGTAGAATGGGAACATGAACAAGGACGAACATCTTCAACGACATCTCAACCTCTGCAAAGCAGTGTATGAACACCTCAAGAAAACTGGCAACTGGCCATGGCTTGATTCGCAATTTTCCGAGGATTTGGTAGAGTCGGGCGATAACGAAGAAGACCCATGAAGCCCTGTTTTGGATACATCCGGGTTTCAACAGAGCGGCAAGGTGACGGCGCCTCTCTAGAAGCCCAAAAAGACGCAATCACGGGCTTTGCGAGTCAAAACAACCTAGAGATCGTCCAGTGGTTCGAAGAGCGGGAAACGGCCTCGAAAACCGGTCGTCCAATTTTCGGCGAGATGATGAATACCTTGGTTTCGGGAGCTGCCGAAGGGCTTGTTCTTCACAAGGTGGACAGGACCGCACGCAACTTCTCGGATTGGTCCCGGCTGCACGATGTGGCCAAGTTGGGCATTGATGTGTATTTCGCGGCAGATAGCCTCGATTTCGGCACGCGTGGCGGGCAGTTATTGGCCGACATCCAGATGGCCCTTGCTGCCGACTACAGCCGCAACCTCAGCCAAGAGGTGAAAAAGGGCATCTACGGGCGCATCAAGAATGGCGTCTATCCGTTCCGAGCGCCGCTTGGATATCTTGATACCGGCGGCGGCAACGTCAAAACCATCGATCCGATCAAAGCGCCCTTGGTACGCCAGGTCTTTGAGCTTTATTGCAGCGGTGACTACTCCATCACCAGCCTGACCGAAGAAATGCGGCGGCGCGGCCTCAAAGGCTTCGGCGAGCGACCGGTAGTCCGGCGCAACATCGAAAGCATCCTCCGCAATCCTTTCTATTGCGGAAATATGCTCGTTCGCGGCAAGCTCTACGACGGCGCACATGAGCCGCTGGTTTCGACCACTCAGTTTCGGCGTGTCGCCGCGATTAAGGCTAAGCGCTTTGCCAAGAAATCAACCAAGCACGAATTGTTGTTTCGGGGCTTGTTTACCTGTGGTGCTTGCGGTCGAGTTCTGACTGGTGAGCACCAAAAAGCCCACGTCTACTACCGCTGTCACACTTCGAGATGCGGGCGCGGTGCTGTTCGGGAAGATCGTCTGGAAGAAGCCTTGCGCGAAAAACTGGCCAGCTTGGAAATCTCACCTGAAGATCAAGTCACTCTAGAATCCAATCTACGCACCTGGCTCAACAAGGATGGATTTGACGATGTCGAAAAGTCGCTGCGGTTACGGATGTCCGATGCCGCTGCCCGCCTTGACCGATTGACCGACCTCCTGGTCGATGGCGCGATCGACAAACCGGCCTACGAAATGCGCAAACAGAATGTCGAGTTTGAGCGGCAGCAGCTGCGAGAAGAACTCGATGCGCTGGAACGCAGCCGCGCTGAGGAAATGGATCTGAAAACGCTCATCGAATTGGCAGCCGATCTTTCATCTCTGTATGACGCGGCGCCGTCACCGAAGAAGCGTGAACTGATCCGAAATTGCCTCGTCACCCCCCGCGTCTTGGATGGGGAGTTGATCTCGGACCCCGCTGAGTGGTTGGTCTCACTTCGAGAGGGACCCAAGACTGGTGAACCAAGTAGCAGCGCACCATCAGCAATCCTAGAGGGTGTCCGCTTCATGCAGAGCGTCACTGATACCTTGTCCTAACCTGCTTAAAACGGGTCCAAATCGGAACAAAACTAAACGAGAATTCGAACCCTAGAAACCGGCTCAGCTGAGCCGGTTTCACTTAATTTTGGCGAATTCCGACATCAGGCCGAAAACACCGACTTCGAACCGAAAAATACGGCTCAACAGAGCCGTATTTTCGCGATTTTGGGACTACCCGTCCCACAAGGCGGGCTTTGCCGTGTCAGTTCTCGAACAAAATTGCCTTGGGACATGACTCGTTGCCTAGCCAAACGGTCAGTCCTGTGTTGCGACCCAAGACGGCCCACTTCTCGACCATCTGAAGACCCCGAGATTCTCCGGCCCGGAGATCCGAGGAACGAGCAATAGACCGCCTCCTGGCCAGAGTGACGTTGCTTGATCTGATACAAGTTAAGTCGTTGAAAGTGCGCAATTTACCGAATAGATCGGTGTTGTATTTTCGAAACATCGCAAAACTACGCCTACGAGCAGATCAGTGTAGTTTGACACCACCACGATTCTATGTCTTTTCTGGGAAAGTGAAACTTTTTTGCAACATAATAGGTTGAAAATGGGCGGAAAAACTACAACGGGCAGCACCGCTATGACCTACAAGCGCGGCACCGGTAAGCCGGTCCATTCACGACTGTTCCCCAATAGAGCTCTTCCCCCAACAAAAAAATCAAGATTGCCGGTGACGGTAATCGAAGCCACGGCTTTTGCCTTTCGCCCAGAGTCTTTGAGTGAACGCAAGAGAGAAGAGCTAGATCTTCTTTACCATACTAATGCTTACTTCCGTAAGCGTGTGGACTATTTAAGGAAGAATCTTGAAAGATTTGAGAACATGGAGTTCGCGCCTTAGCGGACTCCTTTTTGTTGGGGAGCCTGTATGAAACACTTCCATATTGGCAGTGGTGCGTTTGGACTTGGGTTTTCAGTTTCTCTCTCCAAAGCAACTGGCAATACCGTCATCGTGGTGAATCGAAAATCCAACGGTTTGGGAGGGCGCTGTATCGCTTCTCTCATGGAAACTGGCGGCCAATACACCATCAATCATTCAGACGGTTATCCAAGTCAACATATTGTGGTCGATAAATGTATTGAACTTAATGGCGATGGACAAAGTATGGGCCTTGCGTCCTGTTTGGAGCCCGGGGATCGAGTCTTTTTTTCTACATCAGTCAAGATGCGCAACGCTTTGCTTACCTACGTTGGTGCCTTTAGGGAGATAATTGAAGAAGTTGCGGCAGGACGGGTGAAGTCGCCAATTTATTTCCTCGCTCTAGAAAATAGTTTCACATCAAAAGAAGCTTCAGACTTCCTGAAAAGAGAATTCCCTGAAATCGCATCCGCCCTGAATACCCACTTTGTTTTTATTGACGCCGTCGTCGACAGGATTTGCACAGTAAATCCGGATCAATCCAATGGTGTTCAAATCGAGGCCGAACGATATGCCAAACTTTATATTTCTAACAAGGGGCATAAAGGTGAGACCGAAGTATCCGTAAATCACATTTCACGTGAGCTTCTACAGCCAAAGCCTGACGACAACGTTCCAGATATTTTAAAAGAACGAACTTCGCGAATTGTAACTTGCGTAAACAACATCGAAGACTACAGGAGAATGAAGCTCGTAGTATTGAACGGATCCCATACGATTTTGGCCCTTAGAGCCTTCAATGACAAGTACACCACCATCAATGAGTTTATACGAGAGAATCGTGACTGGGCAGAATACGTGCTTGAAGAAATGTCTGCGGTGGCGTCGGTCGACCCAGATTTCAAGATTATCGATCCCAACTTCGAACTCGAATGCGAGAATTTTGCCAAGGAGACTCTGGAGCGTTTCGAAAATTCGGTTGATTTCGTTGAGCGCGTTCTGCATCGCTTTGTAGATCCTTGGATCGGTGTGTTTGACGAACTTTTTGTTCATGAGACCGATGGGAACCCTGAAGCAATAGACTATCTCTCTGAGTTTTTTCGAAACCTTCAACTGAAGGTGGTGGAGCCCATGGTTAATTTCCAAGCAACCACAGGCCAGACGCCGCGACTTGGTCTCGAGTTGTTCCATCTTGTTGCGCTTCTTCTGACCGACGCGAGATACATTTCCACTTCGATTGCCCGAGATAAAGAGAAGCTGAATGAGTTGATGGAATCGAGCTTGGTGCTTTCCAAGAAATAACCTCAAAATATCTATTTTCAGGACGTTATAGTAAAATTGCGATCTGCTCGTCCGTAAAGAGTTCAGCTTTGATTAGCTCCTTCTTTGCCGCTTCGGCATTTGGCGTAAAGAGTAATATTCGTAAATTCTTCATGGCGCGGGAAAAGCACACATACGCCAGCTTCCTGCTTTTTTCGAGCTGACCTTCTGTCGGCCCTCCGGATGTTTGAGGAGTCAGTGTCTTAGTGAAACTGAATTGGCTCCAAGCGGCTTCGACATCATCGAACACAACAATCACATCGTCGTATTCTTCACCTTTCACGCCATGCTGAGTGCTGAATGGCGTGTTCTCCCAAATGAAGTCACAGTACTCCTCAAGCCCCTCCGTCCCCTTCTGAAGAAACTCATCGGCAAGCCAATCCGACTTTTCTTCTTGATGGACATCGGCATCGTATTCTTCGGCGCGCGGCTGCCTACTGAGGTCACCTGAGAGCCGTTCTGAAATGCGGCAAAGTCTTTGTTCAATACAGAAACCCAAGATGTCTCGAACAGTCGCTCCGTCCCACATATCGAGGAGTTGCAGTGACAGATCTCGGGAACGATGCATCATTTCACTCAACGGCGCGTCTTTGTTTTCTCCGAGGACATCAAATGCAGGGCTTGTCGACCTCAGTACATCGATTGCTCTTCGATTATCACCGTCTCTGGTTGCGGAAACCAAGGGACAGATGCAGTCCAAAAACGGTTTGAGCAGATAGTGTGTGCCGTTCTCGTATTCGTCTTGAGCTTTCGATGAGGCATACACCCCAGTGAACTGCTTGTTCAGCTCAAAGAACCCGAGACGTCTTGCGATCATCTGACGAACGAGAAATAGCCGCTTGGCTTCATGATTGTCTTCCCATCCCCAGTTCGCCAGGGCTTCTTGAAACCGGGCAGCGGCACGTTCAAGCTGTTCGGGCGAGTATCGTCCTCTAGGAGCTTCAGGGGTTTCTGCGTTGACGAGCATCAGCTGAACACTTCCCTCAACTTCTTGGTTTGGACCGGCTGGCACCTGCTGCACGTCATCACGTAGTTTGTTCAATAGCGTGATCACCGCTTTGGAACATCGGTAGTTTTCGACCTTGTTGATAACCTCAAGGGTGTCCTCGGACGCGAAAGAACCTGCGCGTTTATCATAGATCTGCTGCATTGGATCGCCGAAGTAGCCTGCGACCGGCAGTCCCTGTTCAGCACAGATCAGATTGATCGCTTCCACAACGCTAGGGAATGTGTCCTGAGCCTCGTCCACAAAGATGTACGGATACTTGAATCCCAAAATCTTCCTTAGACGCGGGCGTTCCACGATCATGTTCGCTGCCACAGCAATCACATCATCGTGGTTCAGCTGGCCAAGATCATACCGACTGATCGCCTGGTCGTCATAGTCAAAGCGTTCTACAGCATCCAACGCCTCAAGTTCGGCCTCCAGCCTGGCCACCTTCGCGCGCGCGTCTCTGGCTGATTTCGTATCTTTACCCGTATCTTTCTCTTTCGCTTTTTCAATGTGTTGAGGGATGATGATTGCCCTTAGGATCTCGCGAATATCAGCTTGAAACCCTTTTACTTCACCCCACAAGAATCCATGAATTGTCGACACGAGGAAGAGATCATCAAAGCGCAGCCGTGTAGAGATCACTTCGACTGCACGATTTGTGTAGGTGATACAGACAACTTTCTGACCGTCTCTTCTCAGTTTTCGCCCGAACTCATCGCGTACGAAATCCAACGCCATCACAAGCGACGTTGTTTTTCCTGAACCCGCGCCAGCTACCACAGCAAAACTCTTTTCCGCGCGAATGCAGTCCTGGATTTCTAAGTCGGCAACTGTAGGTTCTAGTTTTTTCGACATGTCAACGGTCTATTCCTGCGGCTGAGGGGTCAAAGTCTGCTCAAGCCACCTGAGGCCTTCGGCGATGTATTCGGGGGTTGCCCATTCAGATGTTGACGACAGGACATCCATCGCAAACTCAGTCTTCTTGAAACCTGACTTTTTGACCTGCTTGTACACGCTTTCGAACACATCATTGGGATTGTCAGGGATGGTAACTGAGACAGCCAAATCTCGATTGGCCACTAAGGCAAGGTTTTCGTAAACAAATGCTTCCTCCAGAGTTCGCCCATGAACGGCTATGGCCTCACCCTCGTGAACAATCACCACCGGCATTTCATATGCCAGAAAGCGCAACTCGTTTGCTTTTTCTTCGGCTCCCAGTTCTTTGAGGGCTTCGATCGAAACGTCGTTTAAGAAGCCTTTTAAGGTTACATTTGAAGATACCGCACCAGCAGCATCTGTGCGGCAAATCTTGCGCCCATTGTTTGGATCAACGGAGTCAATGTCCGTGACAATCAAGTAAGGTATATGCAGGAAATCCAGGAGACCCACGAAGCGATGCGCATATGCGCCGCCAACTTCGAGGATCGTTAGGTACTTCGATAATAAGCCGTTTGCACTTCGCCGGACCATTGCGGGAAGCAGCAGTTTTTCGACTGTTCCCTCAACGAGAACGGCTGCATCTGCAAAGAATAAATCGCAATGAGTCAGCTTCAGGTACTTTTTCAGGAAGTCGAGCACCTCTGGACCGGTTGCTTCCGCACCCTCGATTTCAACGGGCTCTGGCGTGAAGTCTCTAAGGCTATGTATAGTCGTGCCACTATTCCGTTGGATGCCTTCAGCCGCTTCACGCGCAAACGGACATCGGCGAAAATATCGGATCTTGGCAAAGTCCGCTGCATCCAAAATGTGCGAAGAATGCGTCGTAATCGCGAGTTGGGGTGAAGGCGTCCCCGCGTCTTCAGAGGCGCGGTTCAAAAGATCCCAGATATTGCTGATAAAGGTTTGTTGTACTTGTGCGTGTAAATGAACCTCTGGCTCCTCTATGAAGATAAGTTGACACAGAGGCCGATCTTTCTCGGTATTTATCCACTGGAGATGAGCGTGGCTGATCTGTACCGCCATGAAGATCAGGTTCTTGAAACCCAATCCATTATACGCTTCAGGTAATTCATGCAGCGAAGCAGGATCTACATACATCAGATCTGCACTTCCTTTGAGGGCAGTTTCAGCACTGAGGGCGGATACAAGCTTGAGATCCCTGTCGTGCGCCGAAGGTACGCCCAAATCGCGAATAACATTCATCAACGGCTCGAAATGAACCCGATAGTGGTCCGTCAGTCTCTCATTGTTTTCGTTTATTACACGATACGCTTCTTCTTCAGCTTCAGGTTTTTCCAGGTTCTTTTCGTAGAAATAGGCAAATGCACTTGAGAGACGGTTTCCTCGTCCGACCTCTCCCTCATCCAGGTTCCGTTGTGCATCTATGAAATCAACCCTGACCAGGGACTTGATCAAGCGTTTCCCTTCGGAAGACTCCAAGGGTGTAACGACAAGCCCATCCTCAGTCTTCTCCAGAGAAAAATAATTCAGCTCGAAGTGCTTGGACAGATTTTTTTTGGAGCCGAGGAAATGGCTTAGACTCTTTCGAATTCCTTCATTGTCACGAGGACAATTTGCCTCATAGTCCGCCCACAGATCTTTCGCACTTTTTGCCTCCAATTTGCATCGCAATCCAACTTCGGAAAAATCGTCCGACAAGTTCGGCAAGAGAGAAAATGCTCGACCAAAAGCGATGTTGTCTGGATCTATAGAAAACCAGACATCAAATTCGATGAATGGCAGTACATTATCAGGGTTTTCCGGATCAAACCCATCGAAGTCCAACAGCTTCGATGTTGAAAAATCATGTAAAGTGAACTGCTTTTCGCCCAGGAAGCATCGGAATGCAGCTGTGGCGGTTGTCTTACCGCTGTTGTTGGGGCCGACGAAAATAGTCTCGGATTCTTCTAAATCCACAGTGATATTCTCTAGTCGTCTAAAACCTCGAATGGAAACCTGTTTGATTTTCATGATGAGCAACCAATGTTATACCTCAGCTTATCATACCCTTCTGAAGGCGGCACTCAACCATGAATAGTTGCCCGCCAGCGCATTGGTCGGCTCAACTGGTCACTCCAATCCCGAGGAACTCTGCCCAATCGCGCATAAGATGCACACGTTTATCCAATAGATCGGACCTTTGGTATGCACGTTCGACTTCGCTGCCAATCTGATGTCCCAACGCACTCTCTTTTACCTCATAGGGCGTGTCAGTTTGCTCTTCCACCCAAGTGCGAAACGTTGCCCGAAATCCGTGCGGGCGGGCATCGTACCCCTCCCGTTCCATTAACCGGCTCATCGTCGCGTCTGACATCGGATTGCCGCGAGCTGTTGGAAACAACAACTCCTGATCCGGCTCCTGGCGCGCGCGATCGATCACTGATAATGCAGCCTCGGAAAGCGGAATCCGGTGTTCCTTCGACGTCTTGGTCCTTTCGGGCGGAATGACCCAGACATCACGCTCGATCTCGGAAAACGTAGCAAATCGCACCTCACTGGTCCTGGCCACGGTCAGGATAAGAAAGCGCAACGCCAACGCCGATACAAACGGCTTCTCACATAGCCATTTGTAGAACGCCGGAGCTCCTTGGTATGGCAGTGATGGAATGTGTTTGGTTGTATGCCTTCGTTTTCCGAGCAGTGCTTGTGCCTTCATGACCGCCTGAAGGTCTACGTCCAGCCCTAGCGCGGCGGCGTGTTTCAAGGTCAGGTTCATTCGGTTCATGGCTTTTCGGGCTGTATCAGGCTTCTCGTGCCAGATCGGCTCCATCACGCGCTTCAACTCGTGCTGGTCGACATCTTCAATCGCCAGGCTGCCGATCTTGGGCAACACGTGCACTGCTAGAGGCGACATCCAACGTCCGGCGTTGCCATCTCTTTTGAGCTCGGCCTGCCGCGCTTCGAAACACCCCTGCACCGCATCGGCTACCGTCAAACGATTTGACCGCAATCTTTGAGTACGTCGGTCTTGGATGGGATCGGTACCCTGTCGGAGCTTCTTGCGTGCCTCACTGGCGCTCTCGCGAGCCTCAGAAATCGACACATCCGGCCATGCACCGAGCCCCATTTCCCGGCGCTTGCCGTCGATCACGATTCGAAGGATCCACTTCCCGGCATCTTTGCGCGACTTCACCAGCCACAAGCCTCGACCGTCGGCATACTTGCCCTTGCCGAAGTTCTTTGCCTTCATCTGCGTTAGCGCGTTGGAGGCCGTCAATTTAGCCCACCTTTTGGCCCACCCTGATACGTGTGAAACTATATACCACAATGTTCAGCGTTGAGGCAAATGTGATATTTTTATCTTTATTTATCGGCTATTTAAGGGCCGATATGTTCAGTCATGTCCTGAGTTAATGGTGCCCGGGGGCGGAATCGAACCACCGACACGAGGATTTTCAATTAGCCTTGTGATCCGCGCACTCTGTTTCAGGATCGCTCAACCTGCAACGTAGCCGATTGAAAATCTTGACGTTTGCGCATGGCAGAATGTCTCGACCTGTCTCACGCCGGAACATTCAAGCACGCTGCTCCTGCTACCCCAGCGATACCCATGGGGGCATCATGACGTCTGTTTGCCTTTTCTCGAGACCTTCACGAAGGAACATTGGCGCGCCAGTGGGCACTCGTCGCAACGGGGGTTGCGCGCACGGCAAACCTTGGCCGCGAAATCCAGAACGGCCCAGTTGGTCTCCACCGGCAATGACCTGACTAGCCAAGCCGCGGCTGATTGTAACCAAGGGTCATGCCGTATGTCCGCAAGGCGGCGTGGTCTCAGGACGCGCTCGACCACACGGGCCATGTTGACATCGACCAGCGGACGCGGCTTGTCGTGCTGGAAGAGAAGTATGGCATTGCCAACGTACTGTCCGACTGCTGGCACCCTTGCTAGTTCCTTCTCGGTGCTTGGGAAAACGCCACGATGTTCGTCGGCATACCGGGCAAGCGCGCCTAGCGAGGCAGCCCTTCTACGCCACAAGCCGAGGGGTTGGAGGTATTTGCCAAGCTCCTCCTCGGGACACGATGCAAGGGCGTGCCAGTCGGGGAAACGTTCGAAAAAGTCAGCGTAGATCGCCGACACGGTTTCTCGCCGGGTGCGTTGCAGCAGAACCTCCACACAGACGCGCTCGTAGATGCTGGCCTCGGACCGACGCCACGGGAATGCTTCCCCGTGCTCGCCCCACCACGAAAGCAAGACACCTCGCAGGCGGGTCAACGTGCGCTTCTCGAATGGCGTCAGGGCTTGGGAGCTATCGTGCTCGGGCATCTCTGCGTGTTCTTTTTTCGTTCTTTTTCTCTGTTGCCTGTCGCGTTAAGACTATCTTAGTCAGGAAGCACGACAATCGGGCAGGTTTAGTCGTTCACACCGGTGCCCAAACAAGATATGCTGCATCTGAAACCACAACAACTGACCTTCTGGAACATGCTCGAAACAGCCACCACACCCCGTGACCTCGCAACGGATGACTCGGCCCCCATAACGGGGTCGAACCGTCGCCCGATGCACATGGTGGACATGTTCGCGGGCTGTGGCGGCCTATCGATGGGGTTCGAGAACGCGGACTTCCTGCCGGTGTTCGTGAATGAACTGAACCCGGACGCGATGGCGACATATCTCAAGAATCGGCACCACGTCCTCGGGGGTATGCACTTCTCTGCCAACGAGGACCTTCGGTGCAACGATGCGAACAAGCTAAGTGGCCCGCGTCTGGACCAGTTGGTTGCCGACCTCAAGAACCTGCCCGAGCTTGGCCTGTCGTTCGACAAGGGCGCGACCGAACGCGCGGGAGCCGGGTCGAACCTTGACGTGCTGGCCGGTGGTCCGCCCTGCCAAGGCTACTCGGGTATCGGCATTCGTCGCTCGTATGACGTGGACAAGGCCGACCTGCCGTCGAACCACCTGTTCGTGCGCATGGCGCATGTCATCCGGCGTCTGCGTCCCCGCATCTTCCTTTTCGAAAACGTTCAAGGGCTACTGAACGCCAAGTGGACCCGCGGAGGTACGGACAAGATCTTCCCTGACGTTCTCGCGGAATTCCGTTCGATACCGGGCTACACGGTTCGGTACTCGCTCGTGAAAGCCAAGGACTACGGGGTGCCGCAGAACCGGCCCCGAGTGCTGCTGGTGGGTGTGCGGCACGACGTTCTGGAGGCCTGCGATTTCCTTGACCCGTCCGCTCACCCCGAGGACGCGGTGAAATGCGGCTTCCTACCACGGCCCACGGGTGGCTTCCCCGACTTGATCGACTTGCTCGGTGACCTGATCGACGAAAGTATCCCCGGCATCCTCGCGAGCGGTGATTTCCCGAAAGGCCCGTTCGTCACGAAGGCCTATCCGAGGGCACCGCAGAACGATCTACAGCGCAAGCTCAGGACAGCCCCCTCGTGGTTCCACTCCAAGACCGTTACCCTAACGGAACAGGAGTACAGCAAGCACAAGCCGAATATCGTCGCGAAGTTCCAGCACATGCTGGATAACGACGGGGAAATCCCGGAGCAGTTTCAAACCAAGAAATTCTCGCAGCGCGTGTTGCGTGCCCGGTGGGGAAATACCCAGCCAAACATCACGGCGACTTCGCTCGCAGATGATTACGTGCATTTCTGCCAGCCGCGCGCGTTGACGGTGCGCGAATGGGCACGTCTTCAAATGTTCCCTGATTGGTACCAGTTCGCCGGGAAGCGCACGACCGGGGGCCTACGTCGCGCAGGGAACCCCCTCGAAGGCCTGTTCGACCGCGAGGTTCCAAAGTACACGCAGATCGGCAACGCGGTCCCTGTCGGTCTTGCCGAAGCGGTTGGCAAGCATTTCCGCGCAATTCTCGATAGGTATCAAGCTTAAGCGCCTTACGTCTCTCAAGAGAACCGCTTCTTTACGTGCTCCGCGAACTCAGCAATGCTCCAAGTATAATTTTCAAAATAATCCCTACGCTCGCGTAATTCTTTCTTCTTGGCATCATTCGCGGTGGCTTTTTCTGCTTTCTTTAGGCGATCAATTTCTCGCTTAAGCTCTGGTCCGTAGCAGACAAGGTTCACCTTGTTCGCCTTTTGGCTCTCTATAATTTGGGCGCCAATATCCTTGAGTTTTTTCTTGCTCGCCTTAAGCCCATTTCCACTGAACACAAAAGGTTTTCCACCGATCTTCAATTCGCTTGCGGTTAGCCGTGCGCGGTCATTGCTACTCATTTGAACAGCCATGAACAGTTCCACTTTTTGATCCTGCTGATCGGGAACACAGGGGAAAACAAAGTCAGTGTCAGAACCAGATTTTGATTTGTATTGCTCGCGATAGTGCGTGTCTTTAGTGAGACCCGCCGCAGATAGTATCGCGCGGACAAGGTTCTCACCAGCCTCGCCAGCGTTACTCTTGTTGGCCTGCGACAAGGACTCGTTAATGACGCGGGCCACCAGCGCCCTTACGCGATCCTTAACCGTCTCTGATGCTTGAGGATCAGCCAAGAAAGAAGAAATTAGGGCGATTTCAGGTTTACCAGCGTTGAGAACGCCATCGCCAAGCGCCGGCAGGTGATCATAATATAGCTCTTGCGAATAGCTATTGTTGATGCTCAGAAACTTATCGGCCAGTTGATCAACGGCAACGTCTAGCTTGGTGAGGTCGTTTAGTCCCCGAAATTGGCCAATCGCGCTCTGGATATCCGCTTTGCGCTGCGCTTCCCGCGCAACCTTTACCCGGCGCACGAAGCCATCGTTCCCCTGCATCTCTGCTTTCAGTTTCAAGTAAAGCTGGTCAATCAATGTCCGCCAATTGGGTCCTGCAAGATCAGAGAGGGGAAATGACATACTGTCCTCCAAGCCGTGGTACAGTTGCATCATCTCGAAATCTCCAGAACGTTCAAGACCATGCTTGACCTTTAGGCAGGGCTTGAACGTTTGGTTTCAAGCTATCTCAATTGGTCTAGAGTTGTCCCTGACGCGGCTTGTCCGCCCATCTTATCATGGGCTTATGAAACGCAAACTCACCACCAAATTCATCGAGGGCCAGAAGCCCGATCCGTCGAAACGTCTCGATTTTCGGGACGAGTTGATGCCGGGTCTTGTCCTGCGCATCAGCGCGTCCGGCACCAAGACGTTCTGCCTGCACAAGCGCATCAACGGCAAAATGCGGCGACTGACCATCGGGCGGTTCCCCATCATATCACTGGCTGATGCGCGGAAGCGGGTGCAACAGGTTCTTTACGAAATCGAGACAGGTCACTTCGAGGATCGCACCGGCATTGAAGTCGAAACTAAGCCCACGCTGGGCGACGTAATCCCCGACTACATCGAGAAGCACGCCAAGGTTCACAACCGCGACTGGAAACGCAAGGAAGCCCTGCTGGCGAAATTCACCAACTTGCATGGCAGACGGATCGACGAGATCAAGCGCGCTGATGTCGTGAAAGCCTGCGACGTGATCGGCAAGTCGGCCCCGGTCAGCGCGAACCGCGCGCTGGCCCACCTCAAGCATCTCATGAGCTGGTGTGTTGAAAGCGGGATTATTGATGCCTCCCCCATTTCCGGGATGAAACCACGGGCCAAGGAACAACCGCGCGAGCGCGTGCTGACCGACGATGAACTGGGCGCGCTGTGGGCGGTCTGTGGCGACGAAGGCTATCCTTTCGGTGATTGCATGAGGCTCCTAATGCTCAGCGGCCAGAGACGCGCCGAGATCGCTGAAATGCGCTGGTCGGAATTGGACCTTGAAAAACGACTTTGGACGCTGCCTTCATCGCGGGCTAAGAACGGCAGGCAACATACGGTTCCGATCACCGACGCGATGCTTGAGGTGTTGCGCAGGACGCCGAGGTTCTTCAATTCCGACTATGTGTTCACGACCACCGGCAAGTCGCCTGTATCGGGCTTCGGTCGCCTGAAGGATCGGCTGGACAAAGCACTGCCCGAGGGCACGGAGCCGTGGATCATTCATGACCTGCGCCGCACAATGTCCACCAACATGGCGATGCTGCCGGTGATCGAATGGCGCGGCACCACCCACTATTCCGCCGATGATCTTGAGCGACAGGGGCAAGATGACCAGAGCGAGGAAGCGCGGGCAGTCGAGTTCCTGCGCGAGGTGCTGGCAAAGGGGCCGATGCCCTCGGCGGAGCTTTTCATACGGGCCGCTGACGCCGAAATCTCGCGCCCTACACTGAACCGGGCAAAGCGCGAGGCGGGTGTGAAGTCCGAGAAGAAGGGGAAGACGTGGATTTGGAAACTCGCCGAGTCCTAGCGCCGAAGATGCTCAAGCTGATCAACATTCTCAGAAATATCGTGAGCAACATCGAAATCCAAGGTTGTCACGTAATCGGTGAGAAAGATGAGAAGCTTGAGCAACTTCATTTCGGGGCGGCAGCGGCTCAGGGCCGAAAATCTCGGCAGTCGATATGCCCCCCAGTCTGTCCACAGGGTGCGCGCCATTAAAAAAACGCCTCCCCCCATCCCCCTGTGGTCGCCTTGTGACTGCGCCGCATAGGGCACCGCGCGGAACGCCTCGAACCGACCCGTTGACTATCTATCAGTCTGTCGGATGCGAGCCGGACCCAAATTGCCGTGCCTTTTCATGCAGTCCGCATTCGCGCAGGGTTTCGGTATCACGCGCCGGGTTCCACTCGGGTGGCAAACTGCTCGGGCGGTCAATCTTGCACCCACCCCTTGCGATGGTAGTGGCGCAGCACGATGGCGCGATTGAACAGTGGGAAGCCGACCCACAGGCCGTTGAGCGTGAAGAACGACAAGATCGCCCACAGAAACATGCCCTTGAACAGGTAGTAGAACGGGCCGAACAGCAGGCACCACAGACGGTGCCAGTTGCCCAAGATGGTTTTCGTCTGGCCGTTGAAGGCCCATGTTGCCTTGGTCGTCATCGCCGATTTCCTCGCTAGCTGGTTTCGATGCCAGCGCAATAAGATCGGGGACCGTCGCCCGTCAGGGTAATTCCCGTTCGGTCGAGGGAGACCACACGGGTAGCCATGCCGATGCACCGCGTCCGTGCAGATGTCGGGATGATCGCTATGGGCGCGGCGCACAGCGCGCCAGCCGGGATTGCGACGGTATCACCATGTCCGAGGCACGCCCCGGCGTTCCTGGCTCAACACAACGCCGCCGCGCGCGCGTTTCGCTCTCGATCCTCGGGGTTATTTGCAGGCGCAGTCAGTTTCGCCCCAGCACGCGGCGCAGGTCGCTCAGCGTCGATCTGAACGGATGCCCGGACATGCTCAGGTTGAGGGGCAAGGGCGGCCCGGTCCTGATGAGCGTTTCCTCAAGGGACCACGGTTCGTCATGCTGGACGACCGAGATCGCGGCGTGTGTGGCAATCCATTCCGATAGCTTGTCTTCGTGGTGGCGGTCCATCCGAACGCGGTTTCGCTTGTCGCGCCAGAACGCAAGATCAAGCTCTTGCTCAAGAAGGGCCGCAAGCGACAAACGCAAGGTCGAGGTGCGCACCATCCCGCGTAGGTGGTTGCGCCAAAGCCTGCTTTTCAAAGGTGTTGGCCCATCTCGCCGCACTGGCCGGTCTTTCGGGGGTGCAATGCCAATATAGAGCAGGTGCTTCCCGTCACGCTCGATACATCCGTCTCTCGGCACAAGAGGCAAGCCGTAGTCAAACCACCACCCATAGACGCCGTGCGTGATCGCGTGCCGGTCGATGAAATCCAAGACATGATCGGGCAGCAGCAGGGTCTCTGGCGACAGGACGGCCCTCGCCTCGTCAGATAGACTATGAGTCAACCACGAGGGCGCACGTCCCCCTGCCTCTTCCTGCATTCCTGAATGTCGCCAGTGACTTCGGGCCTTCCGTCAGCCTAAGTCGAATATGACTCATAGTCTATGGTCGAGAGCGTGACCGCCATGCGCCATGCCGCGCATGTCAATTCAATCGCGCGTTTCGAGAAATATCCAGAGGATCAGGAGGGAGAAGGACCTTTCGCAAGAAGAGGTCGCCCATCGCGCGGACATTCACCAGACCTATCTGAGCGGCGTCGAGACCGGGAAGCGCAACCCGTCGATCTTGGTGGTCGAGCGCATCGCCAAGGCACTCGGTGTGGACGTCTCGGAAATCTTCAAGCCGTACTAGGGTTATCCCTGACACGCTCCGATCTTGCGTCTTATCGATCTGCATCAGCAACTTAGGAGATCGACATGACCGATATCGTGACGCTCAAGGCCATCTGCGACGAACTCAAGATCGACCCGCGCGAGGCTCGCGAACGCCTGCGCGCCGCCGCCAGCGACGCCAAGGCGAACCCCGAACTGGCGAAGGCGAGGAAACCGCGCACCCCGTGGCAATGGGCGAAAGGGTCTGCTGCCGAAAAGGAGGCACGGAGGGCTCTGACTGCGCCATCGGCGCAAACAAAGTAGGGGCACACCCATTTCCGGCGATTTAGAGGCGGCGCTGTTGCGTCGCCTTTTTTAGTGCACCGAGGAATTGTGCGAACAGAATAACAGTCCATTCATCACATAAAAAAGCTGTATCGTGTTTGGACCCGGTCACCCTCAGAAACATATTTGAGAATTTTTCCAACCTTACGTGATGCTGCAATTGTGATTGGGTCTCGATTGTCAAACTGGGTATTGTTCCAGTTCATCTTGCTCAATGCCAGTATTTCCGCGGCATTGTGGGTCACCGGCTGCGATGGGGCCTGCGACCGGATCATCAACGGCTTGGGAATGTACATGCCGGTGTAGGTCTTGAAGAAATCCACCCCGCCCCGGCTGTACAGCACCGCCCGGTCACGGTCCAAGCGCATCAGCGTGCCGCGCAAGGGCGGGAACTGCCCATTACGGAACAGGCGGAAGGCGCATGGGGCCACTGCCATGCAATCCAAGTTATCGATCCGACATTCCTCTACGGCGGCGTCGAAACCTGCCATTTCTTCCCGGTGAAAGGGCGAAGTCTTATGCAGCACAACGCGCGCCGGATACTGCGAATGCTGGTCGTAGTATGCCTGCATCGAGCGGGAAAGCAGATCGTGCGCATGAGCTTCTGTCATATAGGGCCGCCGGTCGTCCGACAGCTTGGCGGCGCGTCCACCACGCAGGATCATGCCTTCGCCGCGCTCGTCGAACATCTGCGCAGTGCTGGTTTCCAGATACTCGCCACGTTGTGACTCGTGGAAGCTGATCCCCACGAAGCAAGAGCGCATCTGCCGGGAGTCCCGCGCAAGACGCCAAGGCAGGCCGCCCGCCTTGTAGTAAAGCGCCGTGAACAAGTTCCATGCGCGAGTTGCGTCCTCCTGCACCTCGCGGAAACTATCAGCCTTCGTCTTCCTAGGAATCTTGATTGTCGGGTCGTACAGCGTGGGCCAGAAGATCTGGATGGGTATACCAAATTCCATAGCTGCGATTTTGAGCCGCGCTCTGAAGTCCACACCGGAGGGTGTAGCCGCTCCCTCTACCACGTCATCATCGTCGCCGGTCACGTTCACCGCAGCGATTACGTCTACCGGCAGGCCGATCAACACCACGTCTGGCTGAGTGTTCCCTTCGGCTAGCGCCCGCAACTCTGCGACAAACAGGTCGGCGTAGCGATCTGCGAGGTCCAGTGGGTTGGTGTTCTTTAACTTGTTAAAGGCCCTCGACGGTATCGTGCGGGTGTCCTGCTCGTCGCAGGTGAAGGGCACGCGGAACGGGCCGTCAGCCGTGCAACCGGGGAAGGGCGGATATAGGTTGGTTAGTCGGGTTTCGGCCTTGCCATCGATGCCAATGGCGCAGCGTGCGAACCAGCCCTGAGTGCCCTCCACCGTCTCTGTGTCGCCTATTAGGCCGACACGAACGGCAGAAGGGGCACCGGTCTGTCCTGCGTCCAGAGGGCCGTAGTCCATCAAGCCGAACCGAATATCGATGTGACGATGTGCCTGCCCAAATTCCAACTCAGGTTCAGGCAGATGTGACAACTTCATCAAAGGAGCAGGCCCTCCGTGTCAGGCGGGGTGGCGCGCACCGGCTTCCAAAGGTCGTCGGGCACTCCGAAGTCTGCCACCAGCTTCTCGGCGGGAGCGAGTGTCAGATACGGATATGCCTGCCGAAACATATCCTCTTGTACGTCCGCGCAGAGGTAGGCTCGCCACATGCCAAATTGGCCGCGAACATCGGGATTCCACTCCATGCGCTTGATTTTTGACAGATGTTCGCCGCCGAACTTGTCCCTCTGCCTGCCGTCCCAAGTGAAGTGGTAGGTCGGCGTAATTTGCACAAACCACTCGTCCCCTATACGAATGAACTGCCAACTGAACGCCGAGTGCCGCCAGAAACCCTTGTACTGCTTAGCGACAAAGCGGTCGGCATTTTTCTTTTCTGCGAAGTAAGTTATCTTGCGATCCCGCTTGCCGGGATTCGGGCGAAAATACAGCGTGTAGTGGTCGCGGTCATAGCTCATATCGCGACGCACCATCTCTTTCATGGCACGGTTAAGCAGGTCCACGAAATCTCGTTCCCTGTCCGGGTCGTCCGACAGCGCCCATTCCTCAGTGTCGAACTCTTCCATAGCGCCCGTGTCGCAGGCTTCTCGCCACGGCGACTCGTCTAGATTGCGGAACGACAGGACCGCCCCGCCGCGAAGGATTGCTTCGCCAGGCGGATAAGGGTCGTGTTCCTTCACCCTGCGCCAGAACTCGGCCACGCTCTTGGCGTCGGTCGGTGCCCAGTAGAGCTTCGTCGCCATAGCCGAGACGCGCAGCAGATTGGTCGTCAATTCTTCGGTTCGACGTGGGGCCGAGTAGTAGCTGCCCGGGCGTGCAGTGGCAGCCACCTCGCGCAACGCCCTCGCGGCGTCGGCGGTGAACAGGTCGGCTGTCTTGTCGAACTGCACCTTGCGGCTGGCTCTGTTCTGCGCGTCGCTGAACCAAGTGCGCACATCCTTCCAGTAGGCACGGTCTGCGGTCAGATCGACTACGATCAGGACCACCGGCGCGGTGCCGAACGTCCAATAGTCGATGTCGCGCTCGTCGCAGGGCCAGTGAAATCCGCCGCTGCTATTCCCGGGCAACCGATTGCCTGTTGCCTTGCTCTGAAACTGGACAATCTGGTTGGCAACTTCGCCCGTTTCCGGGTCGCGGATTTCAATGGAACCGTCAATACCAGCTTCGACCCCACCGGATTCGTAGAACAGGTACTCCATCGCGGCCACAACCTTGCGGATGTGCGCTATCCCTTGTTCACCTTTTATCCCCGACGCATGGATTTTCTTGACCAAGACACGGCACCACTAGTTCTTGTTGTAGCTAGGCAGGTGAGCACCATAGGCTGTGTTCCCGACAATTTCAATCTCATCAGTCGGCCATCGTCAAAGCAAGGCCGCACATAGATCGGGCACCGTACTTGCTGCAACCTACTGATATTCATTCCATTTTGAGTTGAACGTTATGAAAATTTGAGCAACGATCCCCCTACGAGGTTTCCCCTCGCAAACGGGCTGTCGAAACTGCGGCCTAAGAGCAAACGTCTACACAAGAATCGTGCGCGCCACATTATGCTTCGTGCACATGGCGTGATTGGAGGGGGAACCTCGTGCCTAGCGCTTTCTATTTATTTGGCGGCACGAGCCGGGCAAAAATCCCACTTGAACTGTCATCAAAGAGTGAACTTCTCAAACACCTCGGCGTCTCCCCGGCAGAGCTAAAGAAGATCTGGTGGTTTCGCCATCGGATGTATTCACACTTCAACATCTCAAAAGGGTCAGGAAAAGTTCGATTAATCAGCGCTCCTGATTATCGCCTGAAGATGCTGCAACAGAAAATCGCTCGCAGTCTTTCTGATCTATATCATCCTCGTAAACCTGTTCATGGGTTTGTCGCTGATAGGTCCGTAAGGTCAAATGCCGAGTCCCATTTGCGTCGCAAGTTCATCCTCAACGTAGACATAAAGAACTTTTTCCCAACAATCACAGAAGCCCGCGTGCAAGGCTTGCTTGAGAGCATCGGCATGGATTCCGATGTGGCGGAAACTATTGCCCGACTTTGCACGAATAATGGTTGTTTGCCGCAGGGAGCGCCCTCTAGCCCGGTGATCTCCAACATGATCTGCTTCCGGCTTGATAAGTCCCTGATGGGCTTTTCTAAAGAGCATCGACTGCTCTACACGCGATACGCTGACGACATTACGCTTTCGAGCTTTCAGCCTCCGACGGCTCTGTTCGAAGGCGACCGCCCAGACTCCGGGAGATTGCCCCTCGAAAAGTTGTCAGGCGATTTGCTCTCTATTCTTGGGAACAACGGGTTTGAATTGAATCCTGAGAAGATTCACTACGCGGACAAGAACTCACGCAGGATGGCAACGGGGATCAAGATTAATGAAGGTCTCAACGTGGACCGGAGGTATGTCCGCAACATCCGCTCCGCACTGTTTAAGATCGAGAAGTTTGGACCTGTAGCGGCGCAGGCGGAACTGGGTAAGCGCTTGGGAAAACCCCGCAGCATTCAAGCCCACCTTCAGGGCAAAATTTCATGGGTCGGATTTGTGAAGGGACAATCCGACCCCGTGTTTCGAGGTCTGGCCAAACGCTATAATCAGTGCTTTTCCAAAAATCCTATCAAGGTCCACCCAACAGAGACTGAGAGAGCGGATCGCGCTATATGGGTGGTGGAAACCAATGACGACACAGGAACCGCATTTTTCCTTGAGGGCGTCGGTCTGGTGACCGCAGCGCACTGTGTCGATGGGGCATCTGAGATCGAGGTTTTTCATCCATTGAGGACCTCAAACCGGTTCAAGGTAGAAGTAAAGCATATTTGCTCGCATCGCGACCTCGCAATTCTCGAACACTCGATAGCGTCGACGGAATATTTTGAGTTGGAGGCATACGCGGGTTCCCCGACAACTGGTGCAGTTACTCTTGCCGCTGGTTTTCCAACCTACGGCCCCGGTGACCGGCTCAACGTTAGAAGGGGAAGCATAAGCTCCTTGATGACAAGAAGCGCAGTTCCGTTAATTGAGGTTTCTCAGATGCTTGGGCAGGGCATGTCTGGAGGCCCGTTGATGAACGAGGATCATGAGGTTCTGGGTATCATCCATAAAGGTGGCCCGGTCGCCTATGTTGCGAAAGATGGAAGTGTTTCTCCACAAAGGCAGCTCGCTGTTGCGATCTCAGAGTTGAAAGCGTGGGAGTCAACGCTGTGATAACCCGATAGGGACTTTCTTCGTTCGGTTGCAAAGGTCTTAGGTTTAGCTCGTAAATGCTACCCAAATGATACCCACAGCAAAGCGCGCTGCTGCTACAGCTCGCATGAAAAGGAATAACTTCTTGCTTTGATTGAGTATTTATGGTGCCCGGGGGCGGAATCGAACCACCGACACGAGGATTTTCAATCCACTGCTCTACCCCTGAGCTACCCGGGCACGGGAACGGCTTCTGCCGCTGGGTGGAGGCCTTCTAGGACGTGGCCGAGGCGGTGTCCAGAGGCTTTTTCAAGTTTTTTCAGTGCCGCAGCTTGGCCTGAGTTTCGGCCTCATCATCAAGGGCTTCGTCTTCCTCTTCAGACGAAGACGGGATCGCATAGGAGCCATTCAACCACTTGGCCAGATCAAGATCGGCGCAGCGTTTCGAGCAGAAGGGACGATAGGCGGGAACGGTTTCGGACCCGCAGATCGGGCAACTCATGACAGCGCCTCCGACACCGGCACCCGACCACGCTTGCGTTGCAGTTCGTAATGACCCAGCGGGGTCCAGCCGGCCAGCGTGGTCTCTTCGCTATCGGCCTTCAGCGCGGCCCGCAGGGCGGCTTCGAACCCGCGCCTGTCCTTCTTGGCCATGGGCGCCAGATCCAGCGTGATCTGGCCGCCCAGGCCCCGCACGCGCAGGGCGCGCGGCAGCAGTTTCGCGCAGGCGAAATTGGCCTTTTGACCCGCTGCAAGCGAGGTATCGCTGCCGGTGTTCACATCCACCGCCACCAGCGCGCGGGTGGGCTGGATATAGAGGTGGCCGCCGCCCGGCAGTGGCTCGGCGATGCCGCGCACCCGCTCCAGCGCGTCGAGCACGCCATGATCCTCGAACCCGCCGGCCTCGGTCACCACTTCGGCCGGATCGGTCCAGTCGCGCCAGGCCAGAACATGCGGGCCGTCGCCTTCGATCAGGGTCTCGCAACCCTTGCCATCGTCCTCCAGCACCTGCCGGGCCTGAGAGATCATCGCCTCGATATCCTCGGCAATCACCTCGGCCGCGACCTCGGCACAAGACGAGCGCAGGATCAGGCCAAAGCCATGGCCCTCCATCACATCATGCGCGATTTCCAGCAGGCGGTCGCGCTCGGCCTCGTCACGGATGCTGCGCGACAGGTTCAGGCCCGGCGCGTCGGGCGTGACGATGGCATAACGGCTTTTGAACAAGAGCTTGGCGGTGACCGGAATCGCCTTGCCCGGCTCCGCATAGCCGGTGACCTGCACCAGCAGATGGGCGCCGGGGGCCAGCCCCTTGACCTGGCGCAGAAAGGCCGGGCCATCGGGGGTGGTCAGGAACATTCCGCCCTGACCCTTGACGGGGCGATCGGCGCGGGCGCGATAGATGGTTCCGGGGGGCGGCGCATCGCTGGCGATCAGGAAATCGTCCAGCTGACCATCGACCATCAGCGCCGCAGCCTCGCGTCCGGCGATATGATCCAGTACGATGGTGCGGCCCTTCATATGTCACCTTTGAATTTAGGATGTCCCGCAGCGGCCAGAAGGGCGGCGGTTTCCGCCAGCGGCAGGCCGACGATGGCGCTGAACGAACCCGAGATCCATGGAATGAACGCGCCAGCCGGGCCCTGAATGGCATAAGCCCCGGCCTTGCCCTTCCAATCGTCAGTGGCGAGATACCGGTTCACTTCGGGGTCCGAGAGTCGCTTGACCTTGACCTGGCTTACCACGTCCCGCTCCCACAGACGGCCACCGCGTCGCACCGCCACAGCGGTGATCACGCGATGCCGGCGCCCGGACAGCGAATGCAGGAACTCGGCCGCCTCTACCGCGTCTGCCGGTTTGCCCAGGATACGACGGCCAAGCGCCACGGTGGTATCGGCGCACAGCACGATATCGTCCGGTCCGGCCTCGACGGCGGCCACCTTCTCACGACTGATGCGGGTGCAATAGGTGCGGGGCAGCTCGCCCTTGGCCGGGGTCTCGTCGATCTCGGGTGGGCGCACCGCATCCGGCGTGATGCCAAGCTGCGCCAGCAGGTCCAGCCGCCTTGGGCTGCCCGATCCGAGAATGAACGCCATGCGAAAGGCGTTACTTGAAGCGGTAGTTGATCCGACCCTTGGTCAGATCATAGGGGGTCATCTCGACCTGCACCTTGTCGCCAGCCAGAACACGGATGCGGTTCTTGCGCATCTTGCCTGCCGTATGCGCGATGATCTCATGGCCGTTTTCAAGCTCGACCCGGAACGTCGCATTGGGCAGGAGTTCCTTCACGACACCGGGAAATTCGAGCGTATCTTCCTTGGCCATGTTGTCTCCATCATTGCGTTTAGCCCGCGGAATCCGCAGGCACTGGCGCTTAAATGCGCTCATTTCCCCCCTAATTCAAGGGTGCTTTTGCGCGCAGGCAAGAGTTTGTGACCGAACCGACCCGCCCGTCCTGTTCGACCCAATGGCTACGATTCAGGACACCGCCATCGGCGCGCACATGGGCGATGGCCGACAAGTCGACCTCGGCATAGGTCCAGCCAGCCCGGTTCATCTGTCCTTCGGCCAGGATGCCGGTGCCGGGAAAGCCCTTGTCAGGCGGGCCGAATATGCCGCCCATGCCGGTATTGCGGTCCACCGCCTCGGACCAGTCGTTGTCACCCACAAGCGAGGACATGGCGGTGACGCACTGGTTTTCCAGCGCCCGTGCCATCGCACCGATCCGAACGCGGCTGTATCCCGCCAATGCCTCGGTACAGGACGGAACCAGCAGGATATCGGCCTCGCTCAAAGCCCGGCCCAACAGCGGGAATTCGCTGTCATAACAGATCAAAACGCCGATCCGACCCAGAGCGGTGTCGAACAGTTTCAGCGGCCCGCCGGGCGCGATGTCCCAATCCTCGCGCTCGAACCGGGTCATGATCTGCTTGTCCTGATGGTCACGTCCTCCGGCGGGCGTGTAAAGTTCCGCCCGGTTCACCGGACGACCTGCACCGGGATCAACCGGCGCCGATGCACCCAGGATATGCACGCCATGTTCCGCGGCCAGCTGCAGGTGCACGGTCGCCGCCTCTTCCATCCGCTCGCTGACCGCGCGGATCGACCCTTCGAGATCGGCAGCGACCGCAGGCCCGGCCAACGTGCTCAGCTCCATGGCGCCGTATTCTGGAAAGACCAGCAGATCGGCCCCTTGCGCCGCGGCCTCGGATACCCAATGGGCCAGCTTGTCCTCGTATTGCGCCCAGCTGTCGAGCCAGTCGAGCGGATAGGCGGCGGTGGCGATTTTCATCTGCGGTCTCTCCAAGGGTGGAATCAGAGTTCCCTGAGCCAGAATTGCAGCGGCTTGTCGGTCTCGTGGTCCTGATCGAGGTCTTTCCAGCTGAAATGCGCCACGGCTCCGGGCAGTTTCTCATATCCCCGCGCGCGCCAGAATGCATCGAGCGAGCGATAGCTGTCGGGCTTCAGCGGGTGATCGGCGGGGCGCTGCACGCCGCAAAAGGCGCATTTGGCAAAACCCAGCGCGCGGGCATGGCCCTCGCGCAGGTCAAAGAAGCGGTGGCCTACACCGTGGCCGCGATACTCGGGCAAAAGCACGGATTCGGCGCAATAAAACACCTCCTCCAGTGTCAGACCGGTACCCTCAAAGGCAGCACCAAAATCATCGGCATGATCGGCCAGCGGCATGCCGGTCGAGGCGCCGATCAACCGGTCGCCGTCAAAGGCGCCAACCACGATGGCCCGATCACTGTTGCGATAGGCTTGCAGATACTTCCGCTCATAGTCCAGGTCACCGTCGTAAAGATAGGGCCAGGCGCGGAACACCGCAATCCGCAGCCGGGCCACATCGTCCAGCGCGGCGTCCAGCGCCGCGCCGGTCAGCGCCCGAACCTCGGTCACCTCAGCCATTCGAGACCTGTTTCACCCAATCGGCCAGGTTGTAGAACGTCGTCACGCGCGAGATCTTGTCACCCGTCAGCGTAAAAAACGACCCCGCCGGCAGACGATAGGTCTGGCCATGAGCCTCGGGCAGGCCGGAATCGGTTTGCAGATAGGTCCCGTTGACGATGAACTCCGCCGCCGCGCGGGTGCCGCCCTCGGCCTCGAACACGACGATGTCGGTCAACAGCTCTTTGTAGCAGCGGTTCATATGGGCGCAGAATTCGGCGAATTTCTCTTTGCCGACACGGATTTGGCCCTCGTTCACGTGATGGGCCACATCCTCGGACAGGCAGTCCAGCATGCCCTGCACATCGCCCGCGTTGAAGGCGTCGAAATAGCGTTTGACGGTCTCGCTCATGATCTCTCCGTTGGCTCTCCCCAGCGCTCTTTCAGATGTTTGATGATCTGATCGCGGGTCTGACGATAGTGGTGTAGCTTCTCCGCCCGCGTCTCGCCCAGTCCGGTAGGGTCCATAATTGGCCAATATTCGACATCGAGGTGAAAAAAACGGGTCAGTTCAAGCGCCCGGCGCTGGCTGGCAGGCGACAGCGCCACCACCAGATCGAAAGAGCTGAGGTCGTCACCCCATTCCTGCATCATGTCGAAGGATCGCGACCGGTGACGCGCCAGTTCGACGTCGATCTCCTGGCAGACGGCGATACAGAACCCGTCGATTTCCATGTCGTTATGAACACCGGCGGATTGCACATAGGTGCCGGTGCCATAGAATTTCTTCATGATGCCTTCCGCCATGGGCGAGCGGACCGCGTTGTGGTCGCAGCAAAACAGGACCGACTGCGGAAGCGGGTGCACCATTCAGCCCCCGAAATGCAGAACGCAGATCAGGGTGAACAGGCGCCGGGCGGTGTCGGTGTCGATCTCGGCCTTGCCGTCCAGCCGTTCCTGCAACACCCGGCTGCCCTCGTTGTGGATGCCGCGCCGGGCCATGTCGATGGTCTCGATCTGGCTGGGCGGCAGGGTCTTGACCG
Source organism: Ruegeria sp. SAZD011 (assembly GCF_059612545.1). Lineage (NCBI taxonomy): Bacteria > Pseudomonadati > Pseudomonadota > Alphaproteobacteria > Rhodobacterales > Roseobacteraceae > Ruegeria > Ruegeria sp. SAZD011. The sequence goes on from NZ_JBXWQU010000020.1 coordinate 40,156, forward strand.
CGTTGAAATAGCTCTCGCAGATCTGGAAGTAATCCTTGACCACCTGCCGGAACGGGCCCAGCGACAGGTGGAATTCGGCCGCCTTCTCTTCGTCCTCGGTCTGGATATCGAAGACCAGCCGCTTGTCGCGGATCGACAGGTTCACCCGGTAGGGCCCGTCTGGCACCGCGCGGTCGTCGCGTGCTGGCAGGGCAAAGCTGTTTTCCTCCAGCAGATCATAGATCGCGACTTTGCGCTCCTGCTCGATCTCGGGCGTGGGCGGGGGAAGGTTGCTGTCATCCAGCTCGATATGAGAAATACGGCTCATCGTCACGGGTGCCTGTTCGATAGATCGGGACAGACCTACACCATGGGTTTGTGATGGGCAACGTGTCGTGACGCGCGATCAGCTGCCGGGGCGCCGCGTGGGTACCCGGTTCTCCAGCCAGCGGAACGCCAGCGCGATCAGCCCCGCGATGACCATATAGACCAGCGCCAGCAACAGGAGCGGTTCGTAGATCACGAACGTGTCCTGCCGCACCCGCGACGATACTGCGAAGATTTCGACCACCGTGATCGTCGCCACCAGCGGCGTTGCCTTCAGTTGCAGGATGGTCTCGCCACCCAGCGTCGGCAGCACGTTGTTGATCGCCTGCGGCAGCCAGATGCGGCGGAAAAGGGTGAAACGAGGCATCCCGAAGGACCGCGCGGCCTCAAGCTGGCCGCGGTTGACCCCCGCGAATGCTCCACGCATCACCTCACCCTCGTACCCGGCAAAGGAGAGGGTGAGGGCCAGCAGAGCATAGGGCCAGGCCTGCCGCAGATAGGGCCACAACACGCTGTCTCGGATACCGTCGATCTGGGGAAAGACCGAACCCAACCCGTAATAGAGCAGCCAGATCTGCAACAGCAGCGGCGTGCCCCGGATCAGGGTGCAGAACACCAGCGCAGGCGTCGACAGGTACCAGGGCCCCACCGCCTGGGCAAAACCCAGCGGCACCGCCAGCAGGAAGCCCAGGAATGTACTTGCCGCGAGCAGCCAGACAGTGCGCCACAGCCCCTCCATCGCCAGCGGCAGATACTTCGGTAGCCAATCCCAGCGCAGCGTCAGGGCGCACCATACCACCAGCGCCACGGCCAGCGCGATCAGCACCAGCCGGTGCGGCATCAGCATCGGACGGATCATCCGCATCATCGGCCCGCCCCCTTGAGAGAGGGCTGCCCGCGCCGCGACCGCCGCTCAAGCAGCTGGAACAGCGCGGACGACATCAGCGTCACCATCAGGTACAGCGCGCCCGCGGCGAGGAAGAAGGTGAAATAGGCCCGCGTGCTCGATGCCGCCTGCCGGGTTTCCAGTGTCAGCTCGCTAAAGCCCACAACCGCCAGCAGCGCGGTATCCTTGGTGGCGATCAGCCACAGGTTCGCCAGCCCCGGCAGGGCAAAGGACAGCATCGCCGGAATGGTCACCCGCCGCATCAGCATCACCGGCGGCATGCCAAAGGCGCGCGCCGCCTCGATCTGGCCCTGCGGCACCGCCAGGATGGCGCCGCGCAGCACCTCGGTCGAATAGGCGCCCTGAACCACGCCCAGCACCCAGATACCGGCGGCAACGCCGCTGATCTCGACCCGGCCATATCCCAGCGCCTCGGACGCTCGGTTGATCAGGTCGGTGCCGACGAAATAGAGAATAAGGATCAGCACCAGTTCGGGCACGGCCCGGACAACGGTGGTGTAAATGGCGAGCAGGTCACGGATGACCGGCCCGCCATAAAGCTTGCCATAGGCTCCGAACAGCCCGATCACCAGACCGAAACCAAAGGCCCCGAACGCGATCTGGAGCGACTTGCCCAGACCGCGCAGCAGGTTCATCCCCCAGCCCGGTGGTGACAGCGACAACAGCTCGGCGCTTTTCGCCAGGCCGAGCAGGTCCAGAAGCCCCTCCATCGACTGCGATTATTCGCTGTAGATGGGCGCGGTGAAGTAACGCGCGGTGATCGCCTCGTGCGTGCCATCGGCGAGGATCGCGGCGATACCCTTGTTCAGCGCCTCGCGCAGCGCATCGTCACCCTTGCGCACTCCGGCGCCTACGCCCTTGCCCAGGATCGCTTCGTCATTGGCCACGTTGCCCTTGATCTCGCAGCACTGGCCCGCATCGGTTGCAACGAAATCGGCCATGGCGATGCTGTCGGCCTGGGTGGCGTCGATACGACCGGCATAAAGGTCCTGATTGGCCTCGTCCTGGGTCTGATAGACACGGATCTCGGCATCACCGAAATACGCGTTGGCATAGGCCTGGTGAATGGTCGAAGCCTGCACCCCGATGATCTTCCCGGCCAGCGAGGCGGGCGATGCATCAATATCCAGCGACTTGTCGGCCACGATCACGGCGGGCGTGTTGTAATAGGGGTTCGAGAAATCGATGGTCTGCATCCGCTCTTCGGTGATCGACATCGAGGCCATGATGGCATCGATCTGTTTGCCGGTCAGCGAGGGGATGATGCCGTCCCATGCGACCGGCGTCAGCACGCAATCCAGTGCGGCGGCCTTGCAGACGGCGTCGATCACCTCGACCTCCCAGCCGACCCAGTTGCCCGCGGAATCGGGCGAGGCGAAGGGCGGATAAGGTTCGGCCGCGATGCCGATCTTGACCTCTTCGGCGGCCGCGGCGCCCGCGCCCAGGGCCAATGCGGCCAGACCGGCCAGCAGCGATGTCTTGATGTTCATATGTTGGTCTCCCTGTTTTTCATTCTTGGGGTTCAGTTGATGGATTTCAGAAACTGTTTCAGCCGCTCGGATTGCGGGCTGCCAAAGATCTGGTCGGGCGGCCCCTGCTCCTCGATCCGGCCTTGATAAAGATACACCACATGGTCAGCGACCTCGCGGGCAAAGTTCATCTCATGCGTGACCACCAGCATGGTGCGTCCCTCGGCAGCCAGATCACGCATCACGCCCAGCACCTCGCCCACCAGTTCGGGGTCCAGCGCCGAGGTCGGCTCGTCAAACAGCATCACCGCCGGGTCCACCGCCAGAGCGCGCGCGATGGCTGCGCGTTGCTGCTGACCGCCGGACAGGAACAACGGATAGGTGTCCTCCTTCTCGGCGAGGCCCACCCGCGCAAGCAGCGCGCGCGCCTTTTCGATCGCCTGCGCGCGCGGCACTTTCAGCACATGCACCGGCACTTCGATCACGTTTTCCAGCAGGGTGCGGTGGGTCCACAGGTTGAACGACTGGAACACCATCGCCAGCCGGGTGCGCACCCGCTCCAACTGCTTGCGGTCGGCAGCGGTGCCATCGGCGCGCATGCGGATTTCCTCGCCGCCGATCACGATCCGGCCCGAGCTGGGAGTTTCCAGAAAGTTGATGCAGCGCAGCATGGTCGACTTGCCCGAGCCCGAGCCGCCGATGATCGCGATCACATCGCCCCGGTTGGCGGTCAGCGACACGCCCTTGAGCACTTCGAGATCGCCAAAGGATTTATGCAAATCCTCGATCAGCAATGTCCCCGCCAAATCGCTGGCGGCCCCCGCGTCGGGCGTCAGTTCCTGCGTTGCTGTCACGCCATCCCCCTGACTTTCCGGTTGCCTTTTCGGCCCGGCTCTGCTTATATTTATACAACTGTATAACAACATGAGCGACGCAAATCAAGCCCGCTTTTAACCCCGCAGGAGGCCCCACCCTTGGACAGCCCACGCCGCAGCTTTACCCGCGAATCCGCCGAACACCGGCGCGAGGCGCTGATCCGGGCGACGCTGACCCTGATCGGGCGCAAGGGTGTGCAGGCAGCGACCGTGCGCGGCATCGCGGACGAGGCAGGCGTGACGCTGGGTCTGATCCGGCACTATTTCGATGGCAAAGACGAGCTGATCTATGCCGCCTATCAGGCACATATGAGCCAGCTGACCGATGCCACGATGGAAGGCCCCAGCCGGGCGGGCGAACCGGCGGCGCACCAATTGGCGCGCATTGTGCGCGCCAGCCTGACCCCCCCGGTCAGCAGCCCACAGGCAGTGGGTCTGTGGGCCGGGTTCCTCAACATGGTGCAGCGCGACCCGCGCATGGCCGAGGTGCACAGCCGCACCTATTACGACTTTCGCGACCGCTTGCAGGCACTGATCGCCCCTGCGCTGGAAGAGGCAGGTGAAACCCCCACGCCCGAGCGGCTGCGCGCGCTGGCCATCGCCTGTAACGCCGTCATCGACGGGCTCTGGCTGGAGGGCGGAGCGCTGCCCGATGCCTTTGATCCGGGCGAACTTGTGAACATCGGCCTGACCTCGGTCGGCGCCATTCTGGGACTGACCCTGAACGATCCGGGAGAAGAGGCATGAAAACCACCGCCATTACCCGCCGCCTGGCCGATCTGGGCGGCGCCAAATGGGGCATCTACCTGCGCGCCAAGGCGATGATCGCCCAGGGCGCCGATGTGATCAGCCTGACCATCGGCGAGCCGGACGTGCCGCCACCGACCGAGTTGATGGATGTAGCCGAGGCCGCGATGCGCGCCGGGCGCACCACCTATTCCGACGGCGCGGGCGAGCCGGGCCTGCGCGCGGCGCTTGCCGAACGCTACAGCGCCAGCACCGGGCGGGCGATTTCGGACGCGCAGGTCATGTGCTTTCCGGGCACCCAGACCGCGCTTTACGCGGTGTTGATGGGCGTGGCCGAGGAAAGCGACGAGGTGCTGGTGGGCGATCCCATGTATGCCACCTATGCCGGGGTGATCCGCGCCACCGGCGCCGATCTGGTGCCGGTGCCGCTGCGGCCCGAAAACGGGTTTCGCATTTCAGCCGACGATATCGCCGCGCGCATCACGCCGCGCAGCCGCGCCATCCTGCTTACCACGCCCCACAACCCCACTGGCGCCATCCTGACGCCCGAGGATATCGCCGCAATTGGCGACCTCGCCCGCAAGCATGATCTGTGGATCATCTCGGACGAGGTTTACGAGCAGCTGGTTTTCGACGGGCAACGCTTTACCTCGCCGCTGGCCCGGCCCGATCTGGCCGACCGGGTGATCGTGGTCTCGTCGATCTCGAAATCCCACGCCGCGCCAGGGTTCCGCAGTGGCTGGTGCATCGGACCCGAGGTGTTCACCGCCGCGCTGCTGCCGTTGTCGGAAACCATGCTCTTCGGCAACCAGCCCTTTATCGCCGACATGACCGAGGCGGCGGTGCGCAACGGCTCCTCTGTTGCACCGGGCATGCGGGCGCGGTTCGCCGCGCGGGCGGACCGGCTGGCGGCGCGGCTGAACGGGCAGACCTGCCTGCGCGTGCTGAAACCGCAGGCCGGCATGTTCGCGATGATCGATGTCACCGGCACCGGCATGACGGGCGAGGCCTATGCCGAACACCTGCTGGATCATGCCGGAGTGGCGGTGATGCCGGGCGCCTCGTTCGGCGACACGATCGACGGCTGGGTCCGGGTGGCGCTGACCGCAGGAGACGCGGCCTTTGACACCGCCTGCGAGCGCATCGCCGCCCATGCGGCCCAATTCCAGAGCGAGGACGCCTGATGACAACTGTGGGAGAGGCGCTGGTGGCAGGTCTTGCCGCACGCGGGGTGACCTGTGTGTTCGGTATTCCCGGTGTACACACGATCGAGATGTATCGCGGTCTGGCTGCTTCGGGTATCCGTCATGTCACCCCGCGCCACGAGCAGGGCGCCGGGTTCATGGCCGATGGCTATGCCCGGGCCTCGGGGCGGCCCGGCGTGGCCTTTGTCATCACCGGACCGGGGGTGACCAACACGCTGACCGCGATGGGACAGGCCCGCGCCGACAGCGTGCCGATGCTCGTGGTTTCGGGCGTGAACACCCGCGCCAGCCTGGGGCGCGGCATGGGGCATCTGCACGAATTGCCCGACCAGTTGGGGCTGGTCTCGCAGGTGGCGCTGGAGGCGCATCGCGTCTCGCAGGCGGATCAACTGGCCCCGGCATTGGGATCGGTGTTTGACCGGCTCGCAACAGGTCGCGGCGGTCCCTGTCATATCGAGGTACCGCTGGACGTGGCCGGGATCGATTTCGACGGTGCCCTGCCCGCCGCTGCGCCCGCAAAGCCCGATGAACCAGAGGCCACGTTGCTCGACACTGCCGCCGCGCGGCTCGACGCCGCGCGACGCCCGGTGATCCTGATCGGAGGTGGGGCAAAGGGCATTGAAGCGGCTGTTCTGGCGCTGGCCGAACGGCTGGATGCGCCCGTGGTGCAGACGGTGAACGCGCGTGGGTTGATGCATGGTCATCCCCTGACCGTTGCCGCCAGCCCCAGCCTTGATGCGGTGCGCAACCTGATCGCAGGCGCCGACCGGGTGCTGGCCATCGGGACCGAGCTGGGCCCGACCGATTACGACATGTATGCCACCGGCACCATGCCACAGATGGCGGGGCTGATCCGCATCGACATCTGCAACGCTCAGCTTGCCCGCCACCCCGCCGACCTGACGATCCGGGGCGACGCGGGTGCCGCCGTGGCGGGGCTTTTGGCGCGGCTGTCCGAGGGTACGCGCAACCACGACGGCGCCGCCCGCGCCAGCGCCGCCCGGCACGCGGCGCGTGAGGAAATCGGCCCCTATATGCGCAGCATGGTCGAGATGCTGGAAGCCGCGCGCGATGCGGTGCCCGGCGCGCTGATGGTGGGGGATTCGACCCAGCCGATCTATGCCGGCAACCTTGTTTACGACCACGACCACCCCGGCGGCTGGTTCAACGCCGCCACCGGGTTCGGTGCCCTGGGCTATGGTATCCCTGCCGCCATCGGCGCCGCCATTGCCGCCCCCGAAACGCCGGTGATCTGTATCGCGGGCGATGGCGGAGCGCAGTTCAGCCTGACCGAGCTGATGGTCGCCCGCGACGAGGCGCTGCCCATCACATTCGTGATCTGGAACAGTCGCGGCTATCGCGAAATCGACATGTCGATGCGCGCGGTGGGTGTCGAGGTAGTCGGTTGCGACCCGACCCCGCCCGATTTTACCGCCATCGCCGCCGCCTGCGGCATGCCCTACAGCATTTGCGCCGCCGACAATCCGGCGGGCTTTGCCTCTGCCCTTGCCAAGGCCCGGCGCCATGCCGGTCCCACGCTCATCGAAATCGACGCGCCTTATGCGCCGGAACAGGATTGATCCGCCATGACCGACCCGACCTATGAATTCACCCGCGCGATCACCCGCCGCCCCGCGCCCAGCGTTATCGACGGGCTCAGGGCCGAGGATATCGGCACACCCGATCTGGCCCGCATGCAAAAGGCGCATGACCACTATGTCGCCACCCTGAAAAGCACCGGTGCCGAGGTGATCGAACTGCCGCCGCTCGATGCCTATCCCGACGCGCTGTTTGTCGAGGATACCGCGCTTTGCCTGCCCCGGGGCGCAGTGCTGATGCGCCCGGGCGCCCCCAGCCGCATGGGCGAGGTGGCCGAGATGGCCCCGACCCTGCGCGCCTGTTACGCCGAGCTACGCGAAATCACCGGCCCCGGCCATATCGAGGGCGGCGATATCCTGGTCACCGGGCGCGAGATCCTGGTGGGCCGTTCCGACCGGACCGATGCCGCCGGGGTGGCCGAACTGGCCGGTATCGTCGCCGACTGGGGCCATACCCTGCGCGAGGTCTTTACCCCGCCCGGCGTGCTGCATTTCAAGACCGACTGCTCGCTGTTGGATGGCGAGACCATTCTGGCGACCCAGCGGCTGGATGCCTCGGGCTGTTTCGAAGGTTACCGGGTGATCCACACCGCCCCGGGAGAAGAGGCCGCCGCCAACACGATCCGGTTCAACAATCTGGTGCTGATGCCCGCCGGGTTTCCGAAAACAGCCGAGACACTCGACAAGGCCGGATTCGAGGTTGTGGAAATCGACAACAGTGAATGCGCCAAGCTGGATGGCGGCATGTCCTGCCTGTCGCTGCGGTTCTGAACCGGCACCCTCCCCGGCACGGGGAGGGCACGGATTTCGAACTTCCAAAACTTTCTTTGGTGTTGCTTGATCCGCTAACGGGTTGTTGCCGGTGACGAGAAACCCATGCCCTAATCGGGCGGGAGTTCTGGAGGCAGCGCACATGAAATCGCGTACACGGGTCGTTGTCATAGGCGGCGGCATTGCCGGCTGTTCGACCCTCTATCACCTGACGCAAGAGGGTTGGTCGGATGTGGTTCTGGTCGAACGCAACGAGTTGACCAGCGGTACCACCTGGCATTCGGCGGCACAGGTGACCAATTTCGGCATGAACCAGACCATGGTGGGCCTGAAAAGCCATTCCATCGCGCTCTACAAGGCGCTGGCCGAGAACCCGGAATACCCGATCAACTATCACCATGGCGATGGCGGCATCCGGCTGGCCAACACGCCCGAGCAGATGCAGGGCTATCGTCATTTCGCCTCGATGGCACGCGGCATGGATGTGCATTTCGAGGTGATCGACGCCGCCGAATGCGCCCGCCGCCACCCGCTGATCTCGACCGAGAACCTGCTGGGCGGGCTGTGGGATCCGCTGGATGGCGATATCGACCCGGCCCAGCTGTGCCAGGCGCTGGCCTATCACGCGCGCAAGGCCGGGGCCGAGATCTATCGCAACACGCCGGTGACCGCGCTGACCCAGCACAAGGACGACACCTGGACCGTGCATACCGAACACGGTGATATCGACTGCGACATCGTGGTGAATGCCTGCGGCTACCGCGTCAACGAGGTGGGCGCCATGATGGGCGTGCATCACCCGGTCGCCTCGATGGAGCATCAGTATTTCCTGACCGAGGATATCCCGGAAATCGTGGCGGCAGGCCACCGCATGCCGCTGATCCGCTGCCCGATCTCGGACTATTACTGCCGGCAGGAAAAGAACGGGTTGCTGATCGGCTTCTACGAGCAGGCGTGCAAGACCTGGGGCATGGACGGGATCGACCCGAATTTCGTCAACGCCCTTTGCCCCGACGATGTGGATCGGGTGATGGACGTGCTCGAAGGGGCCTTTGCCCGCATGCCCGCCCTGCGCGAGACCGGTATCCGCGCCATCGTCAACGGCCCGATTACCTATACGATCGACGGCGCCCCGCTGATCGGCCCCATTCCCGGCAAGCGTAACGCGTTCTGCGCCATCGGCCTGCGTGCCGGTCTGGGCGAAGGTGGCGGTCATGGCTGGCTCTTGGCGCAGATGATCGTACATGGCGAGGCCTGCTATGACACCTGGGTGATCGACCCGCGCCGGTTCACCGGACACGCCAATGTGGAACTGACTGCGCTGAAAGCCGTTGAGGACTATCAGAACGAGTTCCGCTTTCATTTTCCGCATGAACACCGCCCCGCCGGACGCCCCGCCAAGACAACTCCACTGACCCCGGTTCTGGCCGCCGAGGGCGCCGAATTCACCGTTGTCAACGGATGGGAGCGGGTGGATTACATCAAGCCTGCGCCCGATTTTCACCCAACGCTCGGCTTTACCTTTGACGAGGCCTTTGACCTGATCGGGGCCGAGGTACACGCGGTACAGACCGCCGTCGGCCTGGCCGAGGTGAACGGCTTCAACCGGATCGAGATCACCGGTGCCGACCGGCACGCCTTCCTTGACCGGATGATCTGCGGCGCCGTACCCAAACGCGCAGGCCGGGTCGGGCTGTGCTATCTGCTGAACCATCATGGCAGGATCAAGGGCGAGGCGACGGTGGCGAACCTGCCTGCCTCGGATCGGGGCCCTGACCGGGTCTGGTACGGATCCGCCGCCGCCAGCGAGTTTCATGACATGGATTGGCTGCAAAGCCACCTGCGCGCGGATGAGGACGTGCATCTCCGCTCGCTCACCAATGACCAGACCATCCTGGTTCTGGCCGGTCCCCGGGCGCGCGACGTGCTTTCAGCCTGCGCCCGAGGCGACTGGTCGCGCGCGGCCTTTCCCTGGCTCTCGGTGCGCGAATGTTTCATCGGCTTTGCGCCTGCCACTGTGCTGGGCGTCAGTTTCTCGGGCGAATTGGCCTATGAGATCCACGTCCCCAATGCCGCGCTCTATGCCGCCTATCTGGCGCTCAGGAAAGCGGGTGCGGAGCATGACCTGACCCTGTTCGGCGCCCGCGCGGTGGACTCGATGCGCATGGAGAAAGGGTTCCTGCACTGGAAAGCCGATCTGATCACCGAATTCGATCCGTTCGAGACCGGGCTCAGCCGGTTCGTCAAGCTCGACAAGGGCGATTTCATCGGCAAGCAGGCGCTGCTGGACCGGCAAGGCAAGGACCCCGGCAGAAAGCTGGTGACCCTGTATGTCGACACCACCCACGCCCCCGCGCATCCGGGCGCCTCGTTGATGCAGGGGCAACAGGTGGTCGGGACCGTGACGTCCGGCGGCTGGGGCTATCGGATCGGCAAGAACCTGGCCTATGCCTTTGTCGATCCCGCGATGGCGGCGCCGGGCAGCAGCATGATGCTGGATCTCTGCGGTGACATGGTGACCGCGCATGTGATCGCGCCTTCGCCCTATGATCCCGACCATGCCCGCATGCGCGGCTGACCCTTGCCTATCCGCCCGGTTGCAGCTTTCGTTAGCGCAGCCCACTGATGCATACGAACCGAAAGGACACCGACATGCCCAGCCTTCTCCCCTGCCCTGACCGGTGCCCGGCATGACCCGGCGCGTGGTCGGTATCCTTGGCGGCATGGGCCCCGAGGCGACGATCCTGCTGCAACAGCGGTTGCTGGCAACGGTAAAGGCGACCGATGATGCCGATCATCTGCCGCTGCTCATCGACATGAACCCGCAGGTGCCTTCGCGCATCGCGCATCTGATCCAGGGCACCGGCACCGATCCCGGCCCTACCCTTGCCCGGATGGCGCAGCGGTTGGAACAGGCCGGTGCCACCGCGCTTGGCATGCCGTGCAACACAGCGCACCACTATGCCCCCGCGATCGAGGCGGCGGTGTCGATCCCGCTGTTGAACATGGTGACCCTGTCAGTTGCGCGCGCGCGCGCCCTGCTGGCGCCGGGGGCGCGGGTGGGTTTGCTCGCCTCGCCCGCCGTGCGGATGGCAGGCGTCTTTGACGCTGCCCTCGACGAGGCCGAACTGACCCCGCTCTGGCCAGAGGATGCCGACCGCATGCTGACCGCGATTCGCACCATCAAGGCCGAAGGGCCGGTGCCCGCCGCGCGCGCGATCCTGACCAGCGCGGCAGAGGAGTTGGCAGAGAAAGGCGCAGCGCTCATCTTTGTCGCCTGCTCCGAGTTCTCTCTGATTGCCGACAGCCTGCCCAGTACCCCGCCTGTCATGGACACGGTCGATGTGCTGGCCGAAGCGATCCGCGATCATACACGCGAAGAGTAATAGTTTTTCATTATGAAATAGATCGGAAAATGCAACTTATTCCGATCAATTTCCTTTGCTAGTCTCGCCTCATGACATCAGGATGCCCCGGTCAGTGCCGGTTCCTTCTGGTGCTTGAACCCATTCTATCAACTCACGATCGGAGACAGACATGGACGGAAACGACGCCCCCAGCGCAGGCCAATGCCCGGTGATGCATGGACATGCCGCAGGCAGCGGCATGCGCAACCATCATTGGTGGCCCAACCAGATCAATCTGAAACTGCTGCACCAGCATTCGTCCAAATCGGATCCGATGGGCGCCCATTTCAGCTATGCCGAGGCGTTCAAGTCGCTCGATCTCGACGCGCTCAAGGCCGATCTGACCGCGCTGATGACCGACAGCCAGGACTGGTGGCCCGCCGACTATGGCCATTACGGCCCCCTCTTCATCCGCATGGCCTGGCATAGCGCGGGCACCTATCGCCTGGCCGACGGGCGCGGCGGTGGCGGCACCGGCAACCAGCGCTTTGCCCCGCTCAACAGCTGGCCCGATAACGGCAACCTCGACAAGGCCCGCCGCCTGCTCTGGCCGATCAAGAAGAAATACGGCGACAAGATCTCGTGGGCCGACCTGATGATCCTCGCCGGCAACGTGGCGCTGGAGTCGATGGGCTTCAAGACCTTCGGTTTTGCCGGCGGCCGCCCCGACATCTGGGAACCCGAAGAGGACATCTATTGGGGGTCCGAAGGCGAATGGCTTGCCACCTCGGACAAGCCCAACAGCCGCTATTCGGGCGACCGCGATCTGGAAAACCCGCTGGCCGCCGTGCAGATGGGCCTGATCTACGTGAACCCCGAGGGCCCGGATGGCAACCCCGACCCCATCGCTTCGGGACGCGACGTGCGTGAAACCTTCGCCCGCATGGCGATGAATGACGAAGAAACCGTGGCACTGGTTGCGGGCGGCCACACCTTCGGCAAGGCGCATGGCGCGGGCGATGCCGCCCATGTGGGCGCTGAACCCGAGGCGGCCCCGGTCGAGGCGATGGGCCTGGGCTGGCTCAGCACCTATGGCTCCGGCAAGGCCGGTGACGCGATCACCAGCGGCATCGAAGGCGCCTGGAAACCCAACCCCACCAAGTGGGACATGGGTTATTTCGACGTGCTGTTCGGCTATGAGTGGGAACTGGTCAAAAGCCCGGCAGGTGCAAACCAGTGGCGTGCCAAGGACGTGAAGCCCGAGCATATGGTTGTCGATGCCTTTGACCCGGACAAACGCCACGCGCCGATGATGACCACCGCCGACATGTCGCTGCGGATGGACCCGGAATACGAGAAGATCTCGCGCCGGTTCCATGCCAATCCCGACGAGTTTGCCGATGCCTTTGCCCGCGCCTGGTTCAAGCTGACCCATCGCGACATGGGTCCGCGCGCCCGGTATCTGGGCAAGGAAGTGCCCGCCGAGGAACTGATCTGGCAGGACCCGGTTCCCGCCGGTGCCCAGATCGACGCGGCGGATGCCGCTGCGCTCAAGGCACAGATCCTGGCCTCGGGCCTGAGCGTGTCCGACATGGTGTCGACCGCCTGGGCCTCGGCCTCGACCTATCGCGGTTCTGACATGCGCGGCGGTGCCAATGGCGCCCGTATCCGCCTGGCCCCGCAAAAGGACTGGGACGTCAACGAGCCCGCGAAACTGGCCCGCGTGCTGGGCGTGCTCGAAGGGATCCAGGCCGGGTTCAACAGCGGCGGTAAATCGGTGTCGATGGCCGACCTGATCGTGCTGGCGGGCTGCGCCGGTGTCGAGGAAGCGGCAAAGGCCGCCGGTCACCAGATCGAGGTGCCCTTCACCTCGGGCCGGGGCGATGCCAGCGCCGAGCAGACGGACGCCGAGAGCTTTGAGGTGATGGAACCGGTGATGGACGGGTTCCGCAACTATCAGGCGCGCGAGCTTTCCACCTCGCCCGAGGAGATGCTGGTCGATCGTGCCCAGCTTCTGGGTCTGACCGCGCCGGAAATGACGGTTCTGGTCGCCGGTCTGCGGGTTCTGGGCGCCAATCATGGCGGTTCGTCCCATGGGGTCCTGACCGACCGTCCCGGCGTGCTGAGCACCGATTTCCTGACCAACCTGCTGGACATGGGGACCGAGTGGAAACCGTCGGGCAAGGGCGTCTACGAAGGCCGCGACCGCGCAAGCGGGGCGCCGCGCTGGACCGCGACACGGGTTGATCTGGTGTTCGGCTCCAACTCGCAGCTCCGCGCGCTGGCCGAACGCTATGCCCAGGACGATGCCGAGGCCAGCTTTGTGGCCGATTTCGTCGCCGCCTGGGTCAAGGTAATGAATGCCGACCGGTTCGACCTGAACTGAACCGGGACGCGTTGCAAACAGGACGGGGCGGCCTTGGCCGCCCCGTTCGCGTGTAATCTATGCTGCGCGCCCGGACATGGCGCGCTGTCGCAAAGCGTGCGGGCTGACACCATGCTCCTTGCGCACCCACCGGGCCAGGTTGGAATGGGTGCCAAATCCGGTCGCCGCGATGATCTCGACCAGCGGCAAATTGGTCTGTTCCAGCAATTGCCGCGCCCGCTCGATCCGCAGCGCTCGATAAACGGAAAGCGGTCCCTCGCCGGTCAGTTCCAGAAACTGGCGTTGCAGCTTGCGGGTCGATACGCCAAGCATCCGTGCCAGATCACCGATTCTGAGCGGCTCTTCGATATGCTCCTGCATCAACGCCAGCGAGCGGTCGATCAACCGGTCACCACGCGCCCTTTGCAACAGGCCCAGACTCAGACGGCTGCGCGATTGCGCCTCGGGCGCGGGAAGGCCCAGATAGGCGCGCAGCGCGTTGGCGGTGACCTGCCCGTGATCCTCGGCGATCAGGTCGAGCATCAGTGGCACCGCGGCAAAACCGCTGACCGCGCTTGCAACCGGACCCGCCACCCCCGAGAGAGGCGCGTCGGGTAGCGCCTCCAGACCTTCTTCTGCGGCAGCAGCGCGAAAATTGGGGTGAATCGCCAGCGCGCAGCCCCGGGCCAAACCGGCATCACTCAGCAGAAAGACCGCGCCCCCCACCAGCACCCGGCGCGGCGCCTGCGCCAGCAGCACCCGCAACAGCGGGCGCAGCGGGTCGGTCACGCTCCAGCGGGTACGGATATCGCCCAAAAGGATGACGGTACGCCGGGTCCAGCGGCGCGGATCGGCACAAGGTTGCGCGGCAAGCCGGTGTACCGAAACCCGATAGACCGGTGCGCCCAGGATTTCGTTCGTGGTGCGAAACAGGTCGGCCAGCATCCGCGCCGCCGAGGGAGGGCTGGCATCGGGCAGAATGATGTCGATGTCCCGCGCCGGATGCGCGGCGCGAGCCTGGTCAGGGCAGATCATGCTATCCTCCCCGTGCTGTCAAAAACGGGGCGGACGCTGGCGCCCGCCCCGGATCATGATCTTACTCGGCAGCCTCTTCATAGGCCTCCATCGGCGGGCAGGTGCAGACGAGGTGACGGTCGCCATAGGCATTGTCGACCCGGTTCACCGCCGGCCAGTACTTGTCGACGCCCAGGTTACCCGGAGGGAAACAGGCCTGTTCGCGGCTATAGGGACGATCCCAATCCCCCACCAGATCACGCACCGTATGGGGCGCGTGTTTCAGCGGGTTGTTCTCGGCGTCGATCTTGCCGTCGATGATCTCCTGCGCCTCGGCCCGGATCGACAGCATCGCGTCACAGAACCGGTCCAACTCGTCCTTGGGCTCGGATTCCGTGGGTTCGACCATCAGCGTCCCCGCCACCGGCCAGCTCATCGTCGGCGCGTGGAACCCGCTGTCGATCAGGCGCTTGGCCACGTCGTCCACCGTCACGCCCGCCTCGTCGTTCAGCGGCCTTGTGTCGAGGATGCATTCATGCGCCACCCGCCCCGTCGCCGAGGTGTAGAGGATCGGATAGGCATCCTTGAGCCGCGCGGCGATATAGTTGGCGTTCAGGATCGCCACCTTGGTGGCCTGAGTCAGGCCCGCGCCGCCCATCAGCAGAACATAGGCCCAGCTGACCGGCAGGATCGAGGGCGAGCCGAAGGGCGCCGCCGAAACCGGGCCCACGGCGGTGCCATATTCCGGGTGACCCGGCAGATGCTCGGCCAGATGCGCCTTGACCCCGATCGGACCCATGCCGGGGCCGCCGCCGCCATGCGGAATGCAAAAGGTCTTGTGCAGGTTCAGGTGACTCACATCGCCGCCGATCTCACCCGGCTGCGCCAGCCCCACCATCGCGTTCATGTTGGCCCCGTCGATATAGACCTGGCCGCCATGTTCATGGATGATGTCGCAGACCTCGCGCACGGTTTCCTCGAACACGCCATGGGTCGAGGGATAGGTGATCATGCAGGCCGCCAGATTGGCGCTGTGCTGCTCGGCCTTGGCGCGGAAATCGGCTAGGTCGATATTGCCGTGATCGTCCGAGCGGACCGGCACCACCTGATAGCCCACCATCTGCGCGGTGGCCGGGTTGGTGCCATGCGCCGAAGTGGGGATCAGGCAGATGTTGCGGTGCCCCTGCCCCTGAGCCGCGTGATAGTTGCGGATGGTCATCAGGCCCGCATATTCCCCCTGCGCGCCCGAATTGGGCTGCATCGAGATCGCGTCATAGCCGGTGATCTGGCACAGTTTCTCGGACAGGTCGTCGATCATCTCGAGATAGCCCTGCGCCTGATCCTCGGGCACGAAGGGGTGCAGGTTGGCAAATTCCGGCCAGGTCACCGGGATCATCTCGATGGTGGCGTTCAGCTTCATCGTGCAGCTGCCCAGCGGGATCATCGCCCGGTCCAGCGCCAGGTCGCGATCGGCCAGACGCCGCATATAACGGGTCATCTCGGCCTCGGCCCGGTTCTTGTGGAAGATGGGATGGGTCAGATAGGGCGTATCGCGCAGCGCGTAATCGGGTAGGCGATAGGCGCGGTTCTTGACGCTGTCATCCTTCTTGTCGATGCCAAAGGCGCCCCAGACCGCCTCGATGGTCTCGGAGCGGGTCTGTTCGTCCAGCGAAATGCCGATCCGGTCGCTGCCCACCTTGCGCAGGTTGACGCCACGCGCCACGGCGGCCTCGATCACCGTCTTTTGCAGCGGGCCAACATCGACGGTGATGGTGTCAAAGAACACGTCGGGTTCAACCTTGAACCCGTGCTCTTCCAGCCCGGCAGCCAGGCGCGAGGTCTTGCGATGTACCGATTGCGCGATCGCCTTGATCCCGTCGGGTCCGTGATAGACCGCATACATCGAGGCCATCACCGCCAGCAGCGCCTGGGCGGTGCAGACGTTCGAATTGGCCTTTTCGCGGCGGATATGCTGTTCGCGGGTCTGCAGCGCCAGGCGATAGGCCTTGTTGCCGCGCGCGTCGATGCTGACGCCGATGATCCGGCCCGGCATCGCCCGCTTGAGCTTGTCCGTGGTGGCCATATAGGCCGCGTGCGGGCCGCCATAGCCCATCGGCACACCAAAGCGCTGGGTCGAACCGATGGCGATATCGGCACCCATCTCGCCGGGCGATTTCAGCAGCGCCAACGACAGGATGTCGGCGGCAACGATGGCGATGGCGTTATGTTCGTGCAGCGCCGCGATTTCGGCGGTGTAGTCGCGCACATGGCCATAGGTGCCCGGATACTGGAAGATGGCGCCAAACACCGCCCCGGCCTCCAGCTCGGACGGGTCGCCCACCTGCACATCCACGCCCAAGGGCTCGGCCCGGGTGCGGATCACCGCGACGGTCTGCGGGTGGCAGTTCTTGTCGACGAAGAAGGCCGCGTTGTTGGCCTTGGACCGGCTGGAGCGTTTCGCCATGGCCATGGCCTCGGCCGCCGCGGTGGCCTCGTCCAACAGCGAGGCGTTTGCCACGTCCAGCCCGGTCAGGTCGCTGACCATGGTCTGGAAGTTCAACAACGCCTCAAGTCGGCCCTGGCTGATTTCCGGCTGATAGGGGGTATAGGCGGTATACCAGGCCGGGTTTTCCAGGATGTTGCGCAGGATCGGCGCCGGGGTGGTGGTGCCGTAATAGCCCTGGCCGATCAGCGAGGTCAGAACCTTGTTCTTCGAGGCCACCTGTTTCATGTGATAGAGCGCGTCGCGCTCGGTCATGGCCGGACCCCAGTCCAGCGCCTCTTTCTGCCGGATCGACGGCGGCACGGTGGCGTCGATCAGCTGGTCGAGCGTCTTGAAGCCGATCACCTGCAACATATCGGCCATCTCGCGCGGGCTGGGTCCGATATGGCGGCGGTTGGCGAAATCGTAGGCTTCGTAATCGGTGAGTTTGAAGGCCATGGCTCTGGGTCCTCGTCAGGCGGTTGGCGCCGCCGGCAGGGCCGGCGGCCGGCGGCTTAGCCGATCATGTCGTTATAGGCGGCGAGATCCATCAGACCGTCAAGCTGCGACGGATCGCTGAGCTTGATCTTGTAGATCCAGGCGTCGCCTTCGGGGCTGTCGTTCAGGGCACCGGGATTGTCGGCCAGGTCTTCGTTCACCTCGACCACCTCGCCATCGACCGGGGCGTAGATTTCCGAGGCGGCCTTGACCGACTCAATGACGCCGATCTCGTCACCCTGGGCAAAGTCGTCACCGGCCTCTTTCTGCTCGATGAACACCACCTCGCCCAACTGGTCGGCGGCGTGTTTGGTGATGCCCAGCGTGGCGATCTCGCCCTCGACGCTGAGCCATTCGTGATCTTCGGAGTAATAGATGGTCATTTGGTCGATCCTTCAGATGGTGTGTTTCAGTTACCTCGGGCGGGGGCAAGGTTTTGTAAAAACCTTGTGGACAAAGCCTTTACAAGGCTTTGCGCCCCTGCCGCGCGGCAGGGATGTGTTAGCGTTTGTAATTCTGCGCAACAAAGGGCAGCGAGACGATTTCGGCAGGCTGGGCCTTGCCCCGGATGATCAGGTTGACCTTGTCGCCCGGTGCCGTATGAGCGCTGGCGACATAGCCCATCGCCACCGGCGCGCCAACGGTGGGGCCAAACCCGCCCGAGGTGATCTCGCCGATGGTCTCGCCGTCAAGGCTCTGGATCTCCACATGCTGGCGGGCAGGCGCCCGGCCTTCGGGCTTGATGCCGACCAGCTTGCGTGGGGCGCCTTCGGCGATTTCCTTCAGGATGCGTTCGGCGCCAGGAAATCCGCCTTCTTCGCGGCGGCGTTTCTGGATCGCCCAGAGCAGGCTCGCCTCGATGGGCGAGGTCTCGTTGTCGATATCATTGCCGTAAAGGCAAAGCCCCGCCTCCAGCCGCAGGCTGTCGCGCGCACCCAGACCGGCCGGTTCGCAATCCTCATGCGCCAGGAACAGGCGCGAGATGCGGATCGCCTCGCCTTCGGGGATCGAGATTTCGTAACCGTCCTCGCCGGTATAGCCCAGCCGCGAGATGCGGCACTCGACGCCGTCGATCTGGCCCAGCATCGTCTCCATGAACTTCAGATCGCGCGCTGCGGGGCAAAGACGGCCCACCACATCCTCGGCACTGGGGCCCTGCACCGCAACCAGCGCGCGGTCGAAGATCTCGGTCACCTCGACCCCGTCCAGATGCGCCGCCATATGCGGAATGTCCTGATGGCGCAGCGCCGCGTTCACCACCACAAAGAAATACTCGCCCGCATTCGACACGATCAGGTCATCCATGATGCCGCCCTGGGCGTTGGTGAAGAAGCCATAGCGCGCCTTGCCTTCGGGCAGGGTGGAAAACACCTGCGGGCAGAGCTTTTCCAGCTTGGCGCCAATATCCTCTCCGCGCAGGATCACCTGCCCCATGTGGCTGACATCGAACAGAGCCGCCTTTTCGCGGCACTGCTTGTGCTCGCCCATGATCCCCATCGGGTATTGCACCGGCATTTCCCATCCGGCGAAATCCACCATCTTGCCGCCAAGCTCGACATGCAGGTCGTAAAGCGGGGTGCGTTTGGGCGTATCGGTCATGACTGGGGGGTCCCTTGGACTGAAAGACAGGATGCGGCGGAGAAGAACCCGTTCCGGCCCGCGCCCGTACAGGCCGGGAGGAGGAGAGAGAGTCCGGTGACAGGCGCGGACCGGAACGGCAGTTTCTTGGGGGTGAGCCCGTGGCCCACGGTTGGGGCGCGGCCAGGCTGGCGCTCCCTCTTGCAGATCAGTGACGAAACGCGCTCGCTCACGAGAACCCCCCTGAATGCCCTGCTGGCGCGACATTTGTATCCCGTCGCACACAAGGTATTTCTCCTATAGGAAACTTTTCCCCTATTAGCAACAAAAGATTTGCATGAGAAAATTTGAATGGGTTAGGCTGCTTCGCAGGGAGATCGGGAAAACAAGGACAACTGCGATGGAGCCGATACAGGCCGACGACGAGGGGATGAGCCCCGACATGCTGGAAGCGCCCGATGGCGAAACGCTGGGCAAGATGATTCGTGACGCCCGCAAGGACAAGGGCCTGACGCTGGAGGAAGCGGCGCGGTCGGCCGCGATCGGCCGCTCGACCCTGTCCAAGATCGAGAACAATCAGACCCGGCCAAGCTTCGACATCATCCGCCGCCTGATGCAGGCGCTGGATCTGGAGACGCCACAACTGTTCGTGCAATCGGGCAAGAGCGACATCTCGGGCCGCCGCGATTTCACCCGCAAGGATCAGGGCGAACATCAGGTCACCCGCACCTATGATCACGAACTGCTGTGCACCGAACTGACCAGCAAGCGGATGTTGCCTTATATCAGCACGATCAAGGCGCGCGATGTCAGCGAGTTCGACACCTGGGTGCGCCACCGGGGGGAGGAGTTCATGTTCGTGCTGAGCGGCGAGCTGACCCTTTATACCGAACATTACCGGCCCCTGCCGATGAAGGCGGGCGACAGCGTCTATTACGACAGCGGTATGGGCCATGGCTGCGTCTCGACCAGCGACGAGGACGCGCGGGTACTGTGGGTATCTCTCGAAGGCTAGTTCCTGAACCTCAGGGCGGGACGGCAACCGTCCCGCCCGAAAGGCTCAGAACTCTTTCAGATAGGCGATGACGTTCTCGATCTCATCCTCCTTCTTCAGCCCGGCAAAGGACATCTTGGTGCCTTTCATGAAATCCTTGGGCTTGGCCAGAAAGGCGGCCAGGCTCTCATCATCCCAGACCAGACCTCCGGCGGCGGCCTCGATCAGGGCGTCGGAATACTTGAACCCTTCGACCTGACCGGCAACGGCGCCGATGATGCCGTTCAGCTGCGGCCCGACCTTGTTGGCCGCGCCTTCGCCGACCGCATGGCAGGCCTTGCACTTGTTGAACACCTTCTTGCCCTTGTCGGCATCGCCATCGGCCAGGGCGGGCAAAGCCAGCCCGGCGGCCAGGACGGTCAGGATCAGTTGGTTTTTGAACATGGGTTTCTCCTTCTCTCGGGGTTGCGGGTGCGGGGTTACAGCACCGGTGTCGCCAGCGGCTGGGTCAGGTCGACCGGACCCAGGACCGCGGCATCGGGAATGTCCTTGAGGGGCAGCGCCTGACCGCCATGACGCGCGATGAACCGCGCGGCGGCCTCGGGCGTGGCAAAGGGCACCAGTTCAGGCGCGCCCATGCCGCCCGCCACGCTGGCGCCGGTGACGAACAACGCGCTGTCGGCGGCGATCCAGTTGCCCGGCCCCGGCTCGGCCCAGCTGAGCGCGGCGCCCATGTCGCTGACATAAATGGCGGTGATCTCGGCCTCGCGCTCGGGGCTTTTGAGATAGGCCACCATGTCGCGCACCTGGGCAAAGAACAGCGGCGCCGGATGCCCCTTGAGGTGGATTTGCCCCTTGGGTCCGCCATGTTCGGCGACGTTCATCTGACAGAAATAGCTGAGCGCGCTTTCGGTCAGATCGACCGGTGCGGGCGGCGCGGCGGCCTCTTCCTCCTTGCAGGCGGCCAGCGCAATCAGCGCGATCAGGGCAAGGGTTCTCATGGTTCGACCCTCCGGAACGCGGCGCGGGCCAGCCACAGCCCCAGCACCGGCCAGATGAGCAGCGAGGCAGGCGCGGCCCAGACCGGCAGCGCCTGCGCGGCGCCAGTCATGCCCGAGGCCATGGCAACCCCCTCGGTCGCGGCGATGTTCCACAGCCGAAAGGCGTCGGCCGGGTTGGCCACCATCACCCAGGGGAAGACAGATTGGGTGAAGCTGCCGCCCTTGTCCATGACCACGGCCCCCAACAGGCCAAGATCGTAAAGGACGACAAAAACCAGCCAGAGCCCGGCCGACAGACCCGCCGCCGCGGCCGAGCCTCGGGCGGTCGCGGACAGCAGGTATCCCAGCGCCAGAAAGGAAGCGCCCAGCAGGATCGAGGTTAGGATGAGGCGCAAGAGCGCCATCAGGCTTTCAGGACCCGCACCACCGAACCAGGCAGCCACCGCACCCGCGGCGCCAAAACCGACGGTCATGGCGAATGCCAACGCGGCCAGATGCGCGGCGAACTTGCCCAGCAGGATCTCGCCCCGCCCCGCCGGATAGGACAGCAGCAAAGGCAGGCTGCCCCGGTCCATATCGCCCGCCACAGCGTCAAACGAGATCATCAGCGCCAAGAGCGGCGCCAGATAGACGCTGAGCGTGGTCATCGAGGCCACCGAGACCGTCAGCATGTCGACCCCCAGCGTGCCGGTGGGCGCGCTGCCCGCGAATGTCAGCGCCAGCGCGAACAGCACCATGATCAGGGTCGCGACCAACAGCCAGCGGTTGCGGCGCAGGATCAGCATTTCGGTTTGGGCAACGGCAAGAAAACGGGTCATTGCAACGTCTCCTTTGCATAGTGGCGATAGAGGTCCTCCAGCCGGGGCGGGGTCATGTCGACATCGACAACCGCCTCGCCCATGGCGGCGATGCTGCGCAGCGCGGTCATCTTGTCGGCAGGATCGCACAGCAACTCGACCGAGGCACCGTTGACCCGGCTGCCGCCCAGCCGGGCGGCCAGCGCATCGGCGTTTTCGCGCGCCCTGACCCGCAGGCGGATCGGCAGACCCGCCAGCGCCGACAGGTTGGCCAGCGTGTCATCGGCCACCTTGACCCCCTTGCGCAGGATGGCGATGCGGTCGGTGCGGGCCTCGACCTCGGTCAGGGCGTGGCTGGCGATCAGCACCGCCGCCCCCTGCCCCGCCAACTCGTCGATGATGGCATAGAGATCCTGCCGCGAGATCGGGTCGAGCCCCGATGTCGGCTCGTCCAGAAGCGCCACGCGGGGCTTGCCCAGCAGCACCTGAGCCAGGCCCAACCGCTGCCGCATCCCCTTGGAATAGGCGCCGATGCGGCGGTCCATCGCGTCGGCCAGCCCGACCCGCTCCAGCAGACCGGGCACATGGGCCCGCTCGCCGGACAGGCGCGCGAACAGCGTCAGTTGCTCGCGCCCGGTCAGGGCCGGATGGAACGAGACCGCTTCGGGCAGATAGGCGGTCTCGCGCCGCGCCTGCGCGCTGCCGGGGGTGGCATCACCGATGCGAATGCTGCCTTCGTCGATCCGGGTCAGGCCGAGGATGGATTTGATCAGCGTCGATTTGCCGGCACCGTTATGGCCCAGCAGCGCCACGCGCTCACCTGGGGCCAGGGTCAGGTCGATATGGTCCAGAACGCGGGCGCTGCCGCGATCCTTGACCGCCTGATGGATGATCAGGGCCTTATCCGTCATGGGGCACCTTCTTCAGGGCTAAGGGTTCGGGGGCATGCATCAGCGGGTTGCTGTCGATCACCCCACCCGGCAACAGCGCCGGAAAGGCGGATTGCGACCAGCGCACCAGCTGCACGGCGGGGGAGCCAAGCAGCAGCTTGGCTGCCGGTTGGGTCCACAACACATGGTCCATGCTGTCGTTGGGGCGATAGGGGGCGTCGGCGATGCCGTCGCCATTGACGTCATAGGCGGCAAAGTCGGACCAGTAGTTGCCGCGCCCGTCCTCGGACCATTCGACCCAGCGGGTCGAGACATATTTCACCTGGGTCCGGTTGCCGACAAAGGCGTTGCCGACGATCCGGTTCCGCTCGGACCCGGCGGTGAAATGGATGCCGATGCCGCAGCCTTCGAACCAGTTGTCGGTGAATTCATTCTTGTTGGCATTGTAAAGGAAGGTGCATTTCTCCTTTGCCCCCTTCACCACATTGCCCGAGATCACGCTGTCATTGGCATAGTTCAGCATGACCCCGTGTTCGCGGTCGCCGATAGAGACATTGTCAACCACCTTGACCCGGCTGGTGAACATCACCGCATAGCCCAGGTCGTTGCCGATCGAGACATTGCCCGTGACCTCGGAATTGTCGGCATACATGTAATGCACGGCAAAGCGCAGGTCGCGGAACAGGTTGTTGCGGAAGATGTTGCGCCGCGAGGAGTTCACGAAGATGCCATCGCGCCCGTATTGAATATCGTTGTCCTCGACCACCGCGCCGGGGGCGTTCCAGACATAGACGCCGTTGCCGCGCGCGTTCATATGGCGGTCCTGGCGGCCCTCGATCCGGTTGCCCTTGACCAGCGCATCCTTGGCGCCGTGGATATCGACGCCGTAGAGATTGCCGATCAGCACGTTGTTTTCAACCACCGGCGCGCGGGCGGTCTTGGTTAACTGGATACCGCTGTCGATCCCGTCATGGTCCGAGCCCGAGCCGATCACGGTCAATCCTCGCAAGATCACATCCGGGCCGGTCACGGTGATCACGCTGCCCGCGCCCTGCCCGTCAATGGTGGCCTGCCCCATCCCGTCAAGGGTAACGGGCCGGGACAGGACCAGGGTTTCGGCATAGGTGCCGGGCGCCAGGCGGAGGGTGTCGCCATCCGCCGCCTGGGCCATTGTTCCAGAGATGGCCCCCGCCCGGTTGGGCACGTCCCAATCCGCCGCCCAAAGGGGCGTGGCAAAAAGAGAAGCGATCAACAGGGGCCAGCGCATGATTTATGCCCCCCGCGGTTCGACAAACATCCGGCCGCGCATTTCCATGTGCAGCGCGTGGCAGAACCACTGGCAATAGAACCAGTGCACGCCCGGACGGTCGGCGATGAAGGTGACCGAGGCGGTGGCCTGCGGCGCCACTTCCATCGCGATGCCGAAGTTGGCCATGCACAGCCCGTGGGTCACGTCATCCACATCGTCGAGGTTGGTGACATAGATTGTCACCTCGTCGCCCTGTTTCACCGTGAACTTCTCAAGGCTGAAGGTCGGCGCGACCGAGGTCATGTAGACCCGCACCTTGTTGCCGTCGCGGATCGGTTCCTCGGCGCCTTCCTCAAGGTCGACGCCATCGGCGGCGGCCTGCTGGCGGGCGTCTTCCCACATCGGGTCGTTGCGATCCCAGACATTGACCGGGTTCACCTTGGACCGGTGCACGATGATGCTGTCATGCGGCTCGGCAAAGGTCGGACCGTCATGCACCACCTTCATCTTGTCGCCGGAGATGTCGATCAGCTGCTCGTTTTCGGGCTTCAGGGGGCCGACATTCAGGAACCGGTCCTTCGAGAACTTGTTCATCGAGATCAGCCATTTGCCGTCGGCCTCGGCGGTTTCGCCCATCGAGGTCGAGTTGTGGCCCGGCTGATACTGCACATCGACCTTGTCGAGGATCGGGTCGACATCTGCACCGGCATAGGCCTCGATCGCCTTTGCGATGTCCCACTTCACCACCTGGCTGTCCAGGAACAGGGTGGTATAGGCGTTGCCCTTGTTGTCGAACGCGGTGTGGAGCGGCCCAAGACCCAGCTGCGGTTCGGCCACGATGGCCGAACGCGGATCGGCATTGTCCGAGAACAGCGCATCGACCTTTTCGACGTCGATCACCGACACGGTGGGCGACAGCTTGCCGTTGATCATGATGTGGCGCCTGTCGGGGGCGGCGTTACAGCCATGCGGGCTGTTGGGGATCGGGATATAGCGGGTATAGTTCTTGCCCGCGCCCTTGCGCCCGTCGACGACCTTGACGCCGTTCAGCTCCTGATAGTCGCCCGCGGCGATGCCGGCCTCGATTTCCTTGAGGTTGAACACAACCACATGGTCCAGCTCGTTCTCGGTCATCTCGGCCAGGTTCATGCCCATTTCCGAGTTGTACGAGGTCGAGAAGGCGTATTTGCCCTGATAGTCGCAATCGGTGTTGTCGAGGTTGCCCGACACGATCACCTGCCAGGCGATTTCCATGCTGTCGCCGTCAATCGCGGTGAAGATGTTCACATATTGCGACGGATCGTCGAGGATCTGGCCGTCATTGACCAGCGGCGCCTCATGCTCGCCATTGGCAAAGACATAGCCGGTGCGCGGGTATTTCTGCGGCCGCAGGCCGTGGATGTCATGCGCGTTGGGGATCTCGATGATCTTGTCGCATTTCATCACGTCGCAGCGCACGCGGGCCACGCGGGTGTTGGCCTTGTCGTTCATGAACAGGTAGCGCCCGTCATAGGTGCCATCGGTGAACGACATATGCGGGTGGTGCAGGTCGCCGTTGTCATAGGTCTTCTTGCCATTGGCGGCCAGGTACTGCTTGGTCTCGGGCAGCAGGCCCTCGGTCAGCACCTTGAGCGACTCGTTGGTCTGGCCCCAGCCGGTGGCCGAGCAGCGGTTGAACACAGGCACCCGCATCAGCTCGCGCATCGAGGGGATGCCGAGGATGCGCAGCTCGCCGGTCTGGCCCGAGGACCAGAAGCCGTAATATTCGTCCAGCTCGCCGGGCTCCAGATTGGCCTTGGCGGCGGCGGATGCCTCGCGCGCGGTCATCAGGGTGGCCCCCAGCCCGGTGCTGGCGAGAACGGCCCCGGTGGCTGTCGCGCCCAGCAGGCCGCGGCGGGTGACGCTCAGGTTGTTTTCGTGGTCCGACATGATCGTTCCTCCTTTCAGGAAGCTTCTTGCGGTTTGGCGTTTGGATGGTTCGCCGGTGGGTGTCCGAGGGTCAGTTTCGGGTCGACCGTCCCTGTGCGCGCCCGCCGCTTGATCTGGCGGATGACGACGGGGCATTTGGCCTCGGACTGATAGAGCACCTGGCAATGCAGGCAGGTGATGCATTCGTTCGGGTTGATCTCGCCCGTGGGGTGGATCGCCTGAACCGGGCATTCGTTGGCGCAGGTCTGGCAGGGGTTGCCGCAATCCTTGTAGCGGCGCAGCCAGTCGAACATGCGGATGCGGGCGGGGATCGCCAGCGCCGCGCCCAGCGGACACAGGTAGCGGCAATAGAACCGTTCGATGAAAAGGCCGATCAGCAAGAGCAGCAGCGCAAACACCACAAACGGCCAGTCGCGCATGAACTTGAGGATGATCGCGGTCTTGAACGGCTCGACCTCGGCATAGGTTTCGGCCAGCGGGATCGAAACAAAGCTGAGACCGAACAGACCCAGGAAGATCATGTATTTCACCGGCCATAGCCGCTCGTTCAGGCCCCAGGGCAGGGTCCATTGCGGCAGGCGCAAGGCGCGGGCGACCTTGTTGGTCAGCTCTTGCAGCGCGCCAAACGGGCAGAGCCAGCCGCAATAGGCACCCCGACCCCAGAAGATCAGCGCGGCGGCCACGGCGAACCACTGGATGAACACCAGCGGGTCAAGCAGGAACGCATCCCAGCTGAAGCCCGTGCGCAGGCTGCCCGCCAGCGCCATCAGGTTGACAACGCTCAGCTGGGCATTGGCGTACCAGCCGATGAAGAACAGCGTTGCGGTCAGATAAGCGATGCGGAACCAGTAGAAGACGCGGGCATTCATGGTGGCCTGGAACTGGAAGAAGAAGGTCGCCGTCAACACCAGCAGCATCACGCTCAGGATGCCGATCTCGACGGTGCGGTCCTTCCAGATCCGTTGCCACAGCGCGGCCTTGGCGGCGGCTTCGTCGCCCGCGTCCTCGACCACCGCCGGGGCGGCGGCCGGCAGCAGGAAGCGTTCCGGCAGGCGGTAGCCCAGATCGAAGGTGAGGAAGCTTTTCTCCACCGCACCCACGGCGCGTTGCACCAACAGTTGCAGGCGGAAGGGGGCGGCGGGGTCAAATTCGGCATCGGCGGGGATCTTGAAGAGGTCAAGTTCCGAGAACGCAGGGGCATCCGTCGCCGCGACCGCTCCCAGGCGCCGCTGCTGGCGGTCGAAGAAGCGCACCGCGCTGTCGCCCTGGATCAGCTGGATCCGGTCGAAGATGCCGCCGCGCACGTAGCCCGATCCCTTGAAGCTATAGGCGCCGCGCCCGAGTACCAGAATGGCCTGCTCGCCCGGCTCAAGCCAGTTTTGCAGGTTGGCATATTCCGCCTCGCCCAAAAGGGTGCGGCCGATCTCGGGGACCGAGACCAGCGCCAGGTGCATGTCGATGAACGTATCCTCGGGCGCGCCCGGTTCGGGGCGCTTGATGGCGCGGCCGTCGCCGGTGGCCTCAAAGGCCGCGTTGACCTGACCGATGTCCAGGGTCATCCGCCGGACCGAGCCGTCGCCCGACAGGGTGAACCAGTCACTGGTCCCGGTCTGGCCCATGTCGATCTCGCGACGCGGACCTTCGGGGGTGGCGGGCGACAGGCCGCCCAGCCCCAGCGCGCGGGCCACCTTGAGCCCTGCGCGCACCAGGCTGTCGTCGATCACCATGATGGTGACGGTGGCACCCGAGATGATGTCGAGATCATGCCCCTCGCCGCCGGTCTCGGCCTCGCGCTTCAGGTCAAGACCCTGATAGCCCTCGGTCAGGGCGACCATCTTGGAATTGGGGATGCCGATCAGCACGATCGGTTCGGAATGCTCCACCAGCTTGACGCCGGTCAGCACCGCGTCGGCGTCGATGGCGGCGATCACATGGATCGGCTTGCCGGAATAGCCGGTGGTGCCCACGAAATCCGAGGTGAGGAAGGCCCAGGCAACGGTCTCGCCACCCTTGAGCACCGGCGCCACCGGCACATCCTCGCGCAGCGGGCCAAAGGCGTCGGCGCCGGGGGCCAGATCGGCGGGTGCAAGAGCGGCCAGAAACCGGGGCAGGTCGCTGGCCAGCGCCGGGATGGGGGCCAGAAACAGAAGGGTCAACAGAACCCGGATGACGCGTGTGATCAGCACATCGCACCTCTCTTGTCTTGGATTGGGGGGCCACGGGTCTCGGGCCAGAGCCGGTTCCACACCACCCGAGCCGACATGTCGGTTCGGGTCCGTTGCCGGGCGTCGAGGAGGACCGGTTCGACGACACCGCCATAGGCGGGCGTCATGAAATCAACCGCTGTCGAACACATCAGGCAATCGCCGCAATCAGGGCAGGGATCATCCGTGCCCTCGACCGGCATCTGGATCCAGACCGCGCCCTCTTCCGAGCAGATCTCGATCCACGCGCCCTCACTAGCCTGGGCCAGTTGCGGCGCCAGCAGTTGCAGCACCATCAGCACGATGCCCAAAACACCGCCGACGCGGCGCAGGGCGCTGCGGATCGGGTCCGGTATGTCGGTCTGGCGGGGCATAAGCACCTCGGGCACGGGATTGCGTCTGGCCCGAGTCCTATGCGTCCCGCCGCGCCGCTTACTTGACTTTGGTCAGGCCCCCGCCCCGGCTGCGATCACATTCCGCAACGCCAGCGCAAAGAGCTGCGCGACCGGGCTATCCGGCCGGTCGGGCCGCGTCATCAACCCCACCGGCCCCCTGGTCAGCCCGGTCTGGAACGGCAACGCCACCAGTCGCCCCTCGGCAATCTCGTTGGCAACCACCCCGCGCGAGATGATCCAGACCGCATCCGAGCGGCGTGTATGCACCCGGCCAAAGGCGCCCGAGACGGTTTCCAGCCGGTTGGGAAACTCGCCGATCCCGTTTGCGATCAGCATCTGTTCGACCAGGGGCCGTATCGCGGCGCCGGGCGGCGGATAGATCACCGGCCAGTCAGCCACCCGCGCCAGATCGGGCGCAGCCAGCAGCGGATGACCGGGGCGCACCACAAACACCACCTGTTCCTGATAGAGCTGGGTGAACGAAAGCCCTTGCATCGTCTCGGGCGGCCCCATCCGCCCGATCACCAGATCCAACGTTCCCAAACGCAGCCGTTCGACCAGATAACCATGCGGCCCGTCCTGAATCCGCAACAACGCATGCGGTGCCAGTCGCGCGAATTCACCCACCGCGCGCGGCATCAGATAGGCCGCCACGCTGGGCAAGGCCCCCACCGACAGCGTTTCCCGCTGACGGCGCCCCTCGGTTTCGATCCCGTCGAGCCCCTGTTGCAGGCTGGCCAGCGACATCCGTGCGAAATGCAGGAACACCTCGCCCGGCTTGGTCAGTTCCACCCCCGCCCGGCTGCGGCGCATCAAGTTGGTGCCGGTGATCTCTTCCAACTCCTTGAGGGTTTTGGACATGGCCGGCTGGGTCAGGAACAGTTTCTCCGCCGCCGTCTTCAGACTGCCCTCGCGCGCGATTTCCACAAAGCACTGGATGTGGCGGAACTTGATGCGACGGTCGATCATTTACTTTCCTATTTTGGAAATTAAACTGCCTCTTTACTCATTTTACATCACGCATTCAATCATTCATCCTCTGCCCAATGGGAGGAGACACGATGCGCACGCAAATAGTGATTGTCGGAGGTGGCCCTTCGGGCTTGCTGCTGGGGCAGCTGTTGCATCGCAAGGGCATCGACACGGTTGTGCTGGAACGCCAGTCACGCGCGCATGTGCTGGGCCGCATCCGGGCCGGTGTGCTTGAGGCGGGATTCGTCAACCTGATGCGCGAGGCCGGTGTCGCCGAGCGGATGGACCGCGAAGGTTTCGTGCATCACGGCACCATCCTGGCCCATGGCGAAGAACAGATCCGCATCAGTTTCGAGGATCTGATCGGGCGACACGTGGTGGTCTATGGCCAGACCGAATTGACGCATGATCTGTATGACGCCCGCGATGCTGTGGGCGGCAAGACGGTGTTCAATGCCGAGGGTGTCACGATCCACGATGCCGACAGCGACGCACCCTATGTCACCTACAGCAGTGACGGCACCGAACACCGGATCGACTGCGACTATGTTGCGGGCTGCGACGGGTTCCACGGGATCAGTCGACAAACCATTCCGGCCGGCATCCGCAAGGAATATGAACAGGTCTATCCGTTTGGATGGCTGGGGCTGTTGTCCGAAACGCCACCTGTGAGCGACGAAGTGCTCTATAGCTTGTCCGAGCGCGGCTTTGCCCTCTGTTCCATGCGCAACGCCACGCTCAGCCGCTACTACATCCAGTGTGCGCTGTCCGACAAGGTCACGGACTGGAGCGATGATGCCTTCTGGACCGAGTTCCGCCAGCGGCTGCCACGCGCGGTGGGGGACCGGTTGGTCACCGGGCCATCGATCGAGAAATCCATCGCACCGCTCCGGTCCTTTGTTTGCGAACCGATGCGCTGGGGGCGGCTGTTCCTGTGCGGCGATGCGGCCCATATCGTGCCGCCAACCGGCGCCAAGGGGCTGAACACGGCGGCGAGCGATATCCATTACCTGTATCACGCGCTGGTGCAGGTGTTCGAGACCGGCGAGACCGAGGGGATCGATCGCTATTCCGAACAGGCACTGGCCCGCATCTGGAAAACCCAGCGGTTCAGCTGGTGGATGACCAAGCTGTTGCACCGTTTTCCCGAGCAGACCGAATTCGACCTGCGCATCCAGCGCGCCGAGCTGGAATTCCTGCGCGACAGCCGCGATGCGCAAACGGTGCTTGCACAGAACTATGTCGGTCTGCCCTACTAGGGCGTGGCGGAAAGGAAGACGAATGTCTGAACGCTATGACAACGGAATGAAGGTACGCCGCCGGGTGCTGGGGGATGCTTATGTCGACCGGGCCGAGGCGAACCGGACCGAGTTCGAAAGCCCGTTCCAGACCCTGATCACCGAAGGCGCCTGGGGCACGGTCTGGGCCAGCGACGGGATCAGCGACCGGGAACGGTCGATGCTGACGCTGGCGCTGTTGGCGGCGCTGGGGAATTTCGACGAAATTCCCATGCACATCCGTGCCACCACGCGGACCGGCGCCAGCAAGCAGGACGTGCTCGAGGCCTTCCAGCATGTGGCGATCTATGCCGGCGTGCCGCGCGCCAATCAGGCGCTGAAGCTGGCGCGGCAGACCTATGACGAGATGGAAGCGGAATGAGCGGACCGGAGCGCGAACGGCCCAGCCAAGAGGAGACGGCCCAGATGACCAAACCCGGCGAATTCTACCAGCGTGACCGCGCCTGGCACCCGCCCGCGCATGTCCACGACTACAAGACCTCGGTGGCGCGCTCTCCCCGGCAGGCATTGATCAGCCTCGAGAACACGGTGAGCGAGATAACCGGCCCGGTTTTCGGCCATGCCGATATTGGCGACGGCGACAATGACCTGATCCACAACTACGCCCAGACGGGCCAAAGCGCCATCGGCGAACGGATCCTCTTGCATGGGAGAATTTTCGACGAAAATTCTCGACCCCTGCCGAACACGCTGGTGGAAATCTGGCAGGCCAATGCGGGCGGGCGGTATCGCCACAAGAAAGATACCTATCTCGCCCCGATTGACCCCAATTTCGGGGGTTGCGGTCGCATCCTGACCGACGAGAACGGCTATTACTACTTCCGCACCGTCAAACCCGGCGCCTATCCTTGGCGCAACTGGGTCAACAGCTGGCGACCCGCCCATATCCACATGTCGATCTTCGGCACCGCCTTTGCCCAGCGGCTGATCACCCAACTCTATTTCGAGGGCGACCCGCTGATCCACAAATGCCCGATCGTCAACACCATCCCCGACCCCGCCGCCATCGACCGCCTGATCGCTCCGCTCGACATGAATGCCGCGATCCCCTTCGACTGTCTGGCCTATCGCTTCGACGTGGTGCTGCGCGGGCGCCGCTCGACCCTGTTCGAAAACCGGCTTGAAGGGAACTGAAGCGTTTCCCGCGAAATAAAGCCCAGATTTCCGGTTGGGAAACGCAACAAAGAGGAGATGATCATGGCCCAGAGACTCGACTACCTGAAGGAAACCCCGTCCCAGACTGCCGGTCCCTATGTCCATATCGGCCTGGCCCCAGGCGCCGCCGGTTTCGACATCTATGACCGTGAACTGGGCTGGGACATCGCCGGACCCAATGCCGCCGGAGAGCGTATCCGGGTCGAGGGCCGGGTGATCGACGGCACCGGCAGCCCGGTCAAGGATGTACTGATCGAGGTCTGGCAGGCCAATGCCGCCGGCATCCATGCCCATCCCGAACACGCCGGCGAGGTCGAGGAAGGGTTTCGCGGCTGGGGCCGGGTGATTACCGATTTCGAGACCGGCGAGTGGGGTTTCGACACCGTCAAACCCGGCCCGGTACCCGGACGCAACGGTTCAAAGCAGGCACCGCACCTGACCCTGTGGATTGTGGCGCGCGGCATCAATATCGGCCTCAACACCCGGCTCTATTTCAGCGACGAGTCCGAGGCCAATGCCGCCGACCCGGTGCTGAACCTGATCGAATGGGAAAACCGCCGCGCGACCCTGATCGCTGTCCGAGGCGAACGCGAGGGCAAACCGCTCTACCGTTTCGACATTCACCTGCAAGGCCCGCAGGAAACCGTCTTTTTCGATATCTGAGACCGGAGACCGCCCATGGACAAGCCCTGCATCATATGCGTTGCAATCACCGGCTCCGTTCCCACCAAGGCCGACAATCCCGCCGTGCCGATCTCGGTCAGCGAACAGATTGAGAGCACACATGAGGCGTTCGAGGCCGGCGCCACCATCGCCCATTGTCATGTGCGCAATGATGACGGCACCCCCACCAGCGATCCAGACCGTTTTGCCCGGCTGATGGAGGGGCTGCACACGCATTGCCCGGGTATGATCGTGCAACTCTCGACCGGCGGTCGGTCAGGGGCCGGTCGGGCGCGCGGTGGCATGTTGCCACTGAAACCTGACATGGCCTCGCTCTCGGTCGGGTCCAACAACTTCCCCACGCGGGTCTACGAGAACCCGCCCGACCTGGTCGACTGGCTGGCCTCCGAGATGCGGACCCATCAGGTCACCCCGGAAATCGAGGCCTTCGACCTCAGCCATATCCTGCGCGCCATCGACATGCACGGACGCGGGCTGCTCCACGGCAAACTCTATGTGCAATTCGTGATGGGGGTGAAGAACGCGATGCCCGCCGATCGCGAAGTGTTCGATTTCTACGTCCGGATGATGCAGACGCGTGCGCCGCAGGCCGAATGGTGCGCCGCCGGCATCGGCGCCAATCAACTGGCAGTGAATGAATGGGCCATCGCTGCGGGCGGACACACCCGCACGGGGCTAGAGGACAATATCCGGCTCGACCGGCACACGCTTGCCCCCTCCAACGCCGCGCTGGTGCGGCGCAGCGTCGACCTTTGCGAGAAATATCAGCGCCCCGTCGCCAGTTGGCAACAGGCACGTGAGCTTCTCGACCTTCCGGCAACGGCGCGAAATTGAAAACGGGCGCACACCCCGCTATGCGGACCCGATGAGACAAAAGGCGGGCAGCTATCTGGCGGTATTCGCGGGCGGGGCAATCGGCTCTGTCCTGCGCGAGGTGCTGGGTACCCAACTGCCAGGACTACCCTTCCTCACCGCCACATTCGGCATCAACACCGCCGCCTGTTTCGTGCTCGGCTGGCTTTTTGCCATCCGCCACCGGCTGCACCCCCATCTGCTTCATCTGGGCGCAGTGGGGTTCTGTGGCGGTCTTTCGACCTTTTCCTCATTCATCCTCGAACTGGACCGGCTCACAAATTCCGGCGGCTGGTCCATCGGCCTCGTCGCCATGACGGTGGAAATCGCGGCGGGCCTTGCCGCCGCCATCCTGGGTGAAGCGCTGGGGCGCGGCCGCGAGGTACGACGATGACGGCCGTTGCCCTGCATGCGCTCTTTGCACTCGGCGGCGGTCTCGGGGCGGTCCTGCGCCACTGGGTCGCGCGTCGCGTGACACATGACCTGCCGTTCGCAACCCTGCTGGTCAATGTGCTCGGTACCCTGCTGCTGGGTATTTGGCTCGGCCAACCCTCAAGCGGCGCAACGGACCCGGACCAGAGCCGCCAACTGATCCTCGGTTTCTGTGGCGGCTTCACCACCTTCTCCAGCTTTGCCTATCAGACGCTCGACCTGCATCGCGCCCGCTCGATCGCCAGCGCCGCCGTCAACATCCTCGCCAGCGTGGCGCTCTGCGCGCTTGTCTACCTGTTGGGCACCCATCTGGGCGGTTGATCCTGACGACCGCGCTGGGGGACCAGTCCCCCAGACCCCCTGGAGTATTTCCCACCAGAAAGAAACCAGAAGACCCCTGCTTCTTTCTGGTTCACAATACTCCCGCCGGAGGCGCCGCACCCGGCAAACCGCGCAGCCGGGGCGAGGATACGTCACCTCTCGTCCCGCGCCGAGGAGGAGGAACGACGACGAGATCCCGAGCGCGCCGAAGGCGCACTGCCTGGTTACAGCGTCTTGAGGTATTCGACCAACGCGCGGCGGTCCTCCTCGCTCAAACCCGCGGTGCCATAATCGTGGCCCGAATTGAAGTTGCCCGGGATCGGCTCACCATCCTCGCCACGGGCGCGGAAGGTGAACGGGTTCTGGTCAAGACCCGACACGAAACCGACCTTGACCGGGTCAAACTCGCGGCTGCCGACGCCAAAGACCTCGGGCCGGGTGGCCGCGTCCTCGGGCAGTTCCGCGTCAAGCGCGGTGGCGACGTTGCGCATGCGCGCGGGCAACAGCAGGTCATAGAGCGTCGGCACCGAACCATTATGCAGATAGGGCGCGGTGGCCCAGATCCCGTTCAGCGAACGGGCCTTGTAGGCCAAGAGGGGATGCTCCTGCGTCAGGCATTCCTCGGCATCGGCCTTCTTCTTCGCGTCGCTGACACCGGGCAGGTATTCGGTCACCAGCCCGGTCTCGGTGCGAATCCCGCTGGGTCGGTCATCCTCGCCCAGGATCGCGGCCAGAACCTCGAACAGTTTGCCGCGGATGGTGCCCACGGTCGCGTTGACCAGCATCAGGCGGGTATAGTCTTCGTCCCGGTCGATGCGGGTGAATTTCGTGTCCACAAGCTGGCCGCCGAAATTGCCCGATTTCGAGCGATGCAGGAAGGTATTGCAGGTGGTGAACACATCCGTCCCCAACTCTGCCAGCGGCGTCATGCTGATTTTCATATTGCTGCTGGTATCGGTCGGCGCCATGTGGCTGTGGCAGTCGGCGCAGCTTTCACCTTCGATCTTGCGGGTGAAGACCTCGCGCCCGCGCGCTGCAAGATCCCAGTCGATGGCACCCAGCATCTCCTCGGGCCAGCGCGGCGATTGCAGGCTTTCGAGCTGGCGTTCCAGCGAAATCAACTCACGCACCCGGGCGCTGGAGGGGTAGCCGCGCAGGACCTTGGACTTGTCCGTTTCGAGATGAGCAAAGACGCCAATCACCTCGGATGTATTGCGCACCAGCGCGCCCAGCTCGGTATTCTCACCCAGGAACCGGATCTTGAACATGCGCGGCGCGATGCCGTTCCATTGCAGCTGGTCCTGCTGTGAGGTGTTCCAGATATGCGGATAGCTGGCTGGCGCGTCGGCCAGCACATTGGTGATCTGGTTCGGGTGGCGGATGGTCAGCGCAACCTTGTTCAGGATATGGCCCTGCGCATCCAGCCGGGCATGGCCATAGCGTACCTTGGGTGCTGCGTTCTTGTCAGCCAGCGCCTGTTGCCAGACGATCTGTTCATTGAGCTGAAGCTCCAGCGATTCGCGCCCGTCGATCGTCTGGTCGGACCCCAGCACCGCGCGCGCGAAACGGTCGAACCGGTCACGATCGGCGACGGTGTCCTTGAGCGCCTGCAACAGGTCCTCTTCCATCCGCTGGAAATCGGCCAGCGTCGGCGCGCCTTCGACCCGCAGGCGGCGGCCCTGATGAGTGATCTCGTTGGTGTGGCAGGCCGAGCAGGTCAGCCCGACCCAGGGTTCACGCATGGTCAGCGCATCGCAGGTTTCCGGGAAGGTATCGCACATCAGGTCGGCATCCAGGGTCTTGTCCTGATCCACGACCCAGCCCAGCGGCAGCCCCTCGGGATTGTGCACCGGGTCGGGATTGGCGATATAGCCCAGCTCGTCCATATAGGCACGGTCCAGAAAGGCGCGGATCGCCCCATCCCCGTCACCGGGTTGTTCCAGCGCACGCATCCAGGACAGCGGCAACAGACGCGAACCCTGCGTGGTGGTATACCACCAGCGGCGCTGCGCATCGTTCCAGCCCTGATCCAGGCACTCGACGTCGCGACAGACGCTCCACCCCGATTGCGCCAGTGCAACGGGCGCGGCAATGGCGGCGAGCCCGGTTGCCAGGGCGATACCAATCACATGTCTCGAAATCATCAATCTATCTCCGGTCTTCTGCCCCGTACGCGTCTCTTGCCCCAAGGGGATGGAAACGAAAGGGCGGCAACACCACTCTGCCGCTGCTCCTGCGTGTTTTTCAAATATCTTTTTCAATTATTTGGTCTCTAAACCCTGAGGTCTCAAATCACATGGAATGCTGAGTGGTGACCCGCTTCCAACCGCTCTAGGCTCAGGACCGGGTCGTAATTTCCCCGGCGGGACCCTGTACGGTTCGGTGAACGGCCTTGAACGGGCACCAACTCAGCACGACTATGATTTTCGCCAAGCCACTCACTCTCAGCTATCAATGGGACGTAGGGTAAAGCTTGGACAGGTGACAATAATCACCCGAAATGGTGAAACACGCTATATTCCTTAGAAGTCCAGCCGAATCACCAAGACCCATGGCCCCAACTGACCAGCACGATCAACTCGTTCTTTCCATATACGATGCCGCGCTGGACCCGGGAAAATGGCCGGATCTTCTGACACGGATCGCGCATTATGCCGGTGGCATCGGCGCAATGATCTTCGAGGTCGAAACGCCCGGAGACCGGCCGCATCTGCTGGCCTCGCATTTCAGCGACACCTACCAGATGGAACTGGTCGAAGGGTATCTGAGCCAGCACAACGATCTCGAGATCGCCGATCAGGCCATCTTTGCGCGTCATTCCCGCGCCTCGGACGACATTCAGCTGATCCCGGACTCGGTTCTGGCGTCGTCCGAAGCCGAACTGTTGGCACGCCCCAACCAGAAGACGATGATGCAATACGGCATCCGTTACCGCTGTGGCGCGCTGCTGAACAAGGATCAGCTGTTCCACGACCGGTTCTCGATGCAGTTCGGGTCCGACGCCTCTGACGATCTGCCGGAACGCCTGGCGCGAGCCTCGCGGCTGCTGCCGCATATCGCCAAGGCTCTCAGCATCGGACGCCCGGTACAGGCCGTGATGAAGCGGCACAAGACGGTGCTAAGCGCGCTCGACAAGCTGGACGTGGGGTTCTGCGTGCTGGATAATCGCATGAATGTCGTTGCCGGGAACGAGGAATTCCGCCGGCAGACCGAAGAAAGCGGCGTGTTCCGCCGCGACCCACATGGCAAGCTGAACTTTCGCAGCGATGACGACCTGAGCCGGGCACGGGCCCTGCTGGGCAGCCCGCTGCAACACGGCAGGTTCGGTGCCCGCCCCCGCAAGGAGGCGCTGGAGGCCGATCAGCGGGCGCCCGCCTCTATCGGCGACGCGCTGTGCATCGATATTTCGCCGCTTCACAAAGCAGATGAACTGGGTGACGGCGCCGTGGATGGGTTCCTGCTGATGAGCACAGATACTAGCCGCACCTATCGGCTGGAAATGCCTACGATTGCCGCCCTGTTCGATCTGAGCGAGGCCGAATGCGCGGTGTTCGAATTGATGGCAGAAGGAAAGACCAACAAGCAGATCGCCGAAGAACGCGGACGCTCGCTGGACACGATCAACTCTCAGGTCAAGTCGATCCTGTCGAAATCCAATTGCGACAACCGTACCCAGGCCATTCGCATGGCCACCAATATCTCGTCGGGATTCCTGGTACGCGACTGATCCTGCGGGGGGTCAATCGGCCTGCTGCATCTGTTCCGCCATCTTGCGGGCGCGCGGGCATTGCAGCCGCTCGCGCAGCGGGCTGTCGGGATCGATCTCCTTGGAACAGACGACGCAACGATCCGCGCCCGAGATCGCGTTCAGCCCGCCACAGCTGCCCTTGATCCGCTTGCCCATCAGCATCACGCCCAGAGACATTCCCAGCACGACGATCATCAGCAGAAAGAAGGCCAGCAGGAAGGTCGTCATGGCGAAACCCTTTCGCGGTGTCAGTCGGTGTCGTTCAGCAGATCGGCAAATGCGCTGCTCTGCGCCGTCATATAAGCCTCGGCGACGCCCTGCGCATCCCTTTCGATGAAGAACACGGCAAGTTTATGCGCCTCTGCGACCTTCAGCCCCTGGTCCAGCCCAAGAACCAGCATCGCGGTGGCCCAGGCATCGGCCATCATGGCGCTGTCGGCAATCACGGTGACCGAGGTGGTGCGATGGGTGACAGGGCGCCCGGTGACCGGATCGAGGATGTGGGAATAGCGTTGACCCTCATGCTCGAAATAGTTGCGATAATCGCCCGAGGTGGCCATGCCGTAATCACTGACAGGCACCACCAGTTGCACGCTCTGCGCGCCATGGTCGGGCCGCTCGATGCCGATGCGCCAGGCCTCGCCCTTGTCGTTCTTGCCGCGTGTCACCAGATCGCCGCCGATCTCGACCATGTAGTCGTCGATCTCGAACCCGCGCAGCGTCTTGGCCACCGCGTCGACACCGTATCCCTTGGCGATTGCGCTCAGATTGATACCTGTCTCGGGCCGCGCCTTGGCCAGGGTGCCGGCGGCCGTATCCAGCGTCAGCAGCCTTGCCTGACCAACGCCCTCAAGCGCAGCGGAAATCTCGGCATCCGAGGGGATCGGATCCTCGGGCTTGCGCGGGCCAAAGCCCCATAGCTCGATCAGCGGGCCCAGCGTGATGTCGAACTTGCCCCCCGATTTTGCATGAACCTCGTTTGCGGCCCCGATCACTGTGACGAATTCCGGCGAGACCTGCATCGGCGCCGTGTCCGCGCGGGCCGAAAAGGTCGAAACTTCGGATTTCGGATCCCAGTTCGACATCTTGGCATTGACGTCGGCCAATGTCGCATCGACCGCGGCCCCCAGCGCTTCGGGGTCGAGGTCTTCGCCGATGGCCGTGATATGATAGGTCGTTCCCATCGTGTCGCCAGAGAGTTTCACCACCTCCGGCTCGGCATCGAAAAGACAGCCGGACAGCATGAGGGCAACGGGCAGTGCAAGCCAACGGGACATGGGCCAACCTCGGATATTTCGCTGCTGCGGCATAGGCCAGCGGCGCGGTGGAGTCAAACCTGCTCAGCCCTCGAGCGGCAGGAAGGCCAGCGTCAGAAGGCCGATTGCCGCCGGCACCCCATAGGCCCAGAGATGCCAGCGTGGTGCCGGTGGCTCGGCCTTCCAGCTTTTGCGGTAGCCATGGCCACAGACGACGACCATGAAAAAGATCAGCGCCGCGCTGGCCGGGGTCAGGTACAGGGTGTCGAACATGGGCTGGCTGCGGTTTTGTCCTGGCTGCGGCCGATTGGCCCTTTGCGGATCGGGATGCCGGGGTAAGATGGGCTGACCCGCAACAAGAAAGCAGGAGACCCAGCCCATGGCCCCATCCTCATATCAGGCCCCAACCCGTGGCGACAAGGCCGACAAGACGACCTATAGCCAGTCGGCCAGTTCGAACCTGGCGCAGTCACAATCGACCGTTGCCGATCTGCTTGGCGGCAAGGGCGACGCGGTGTTCTCGGTCCGGCCGGGCGACACGATCGGGCAGGTCGTCAACGTGTTGAAGGACAAGCGGATCGGGGCGGTGCTGGTGACCGACCAGAACGGCGCCCTGGTGGGTATCCTGTCCGAACGCGATATCGTGCGCCGCATGGCGGACACGCCCGGCCAGACGCTGCCGCAACAGGTCGAGGGCTTGATGACCCGCGAAGTCCAGACCTGTGAGCCGGACGAAACGCTGAACGCGGTGCTGAAACGGATGACCGAAGGCCGGTTCCGTCACCTGCCGGTGCTGCGCGACGGCAAGCTCTGCGGCATGGTGACCATCGGCGACGTGGTGAATTTCCGCCTGCGCGAGCTTGAATACGAGGCGTTGAAGATGAAGCAGATGATCGTCGGCTAGGGTCGGACCCCGAAACCAGATCTGAAGTCGAAGGCGGCTTTTGCGAAGCGCGTCATCCTTGCTGGTCACGGCGAAAACCGGGATAGGGGAAAAGGCGCCGATGTTCTAGAAATTGCGAGCGCAAGTTCTCGATTTGGTTCGCGCAGCAAAGTATTTGACCTACGATGAGTGTCTTCGAGCGGTATCTCTCTCTTTGGATCGCGCTGGCGATGGCCGCCGGGATCCTGCTGGGCAGCGCGGTTCCCGGTCTGGTAGAGGCGGTTGCCGCCGCCGAAATTGCCAACGTCAACCTGGTGGTTGCGGTTCTGATCTGGGCGATGGTCTACCCGATGATGGTGGGGGTCGATCCCGGCAGCCTCAAAGGCGCGGCAAAACAGCCAAAGGGTTTGGCAATCACGTTGGCGGTGAACTGGCTGATCAAGCCGTTCACGATGGCTGCGCTTGGCGTTGTGTTCTTTGACTATGTCTTTGCCGATCTCATCGCACCCGAAGATGCACAACAATACATTGCTGGGCTCATCCTGCTTGGGGCTGCGCCCTGTACGGCAATGGTGTTCGTCTGGTCCCAGCTTACACGTGGTGACGAGAGCTATACGCTGTTGCAGGTTTCGGTAAACGATGTGGTCATGGTCTTCGCCTTTGCACCCATCGTTGCCTTTCTCTTGGGCGTCACGGATATCGCCGTGCCATGGGAGACGCTGTTTCTCTCGGTCGTGCTGTTTGTTGCGCTGCCGCTGGCGGCAGGTATCTGGACGCGTCGGCGGCTTGGCAGTGCAGAGCGCATCGACCGGTTCCGAGACAGCGTCAAGCCATGGTCGATCCTGGGCCTGATCGCGACGGTTGTCATCCTGTTCGGCCTTCAGGGGCAGGTGATCCTTGACCGGCCTCAGGTTATCGCGCTGATCGCAGTGCCGATCCTGATCCAGTCCTATGGTATCTTCGCGATGGCATATGCATCGGCCTGGGCGCTGCGGGTTCCGCACCGGATCGCAGCCCCCTGTGCATTGATCGGCACCTCGAATTTCTTCGAGCTTGCGGTGGCGGTAGCGATAAGCCTTTTCGGCCTGAATTCTGGCGCCGCGCTGGCCACGGTGGTCGGAGTTCTGGTCGAGGTGCCGGTGATGCTGTCGCTGGTGGCCTTTGCCAACCGGACACGTACCTCGTTCGGTTGACATCGGCCTGAACCGGGTCAGCCCGGTAGCGGTGTGTCCCGTCTTTAGAAACCGTTCGCGGAACCGGACGCATCTCTGCCGTATGAGTGTGTTGTGCCGAGCCTGATGCTCTTGACCGGCGGAGCCTGGAAAACCGTTGTTTCGAAAGAACTGATCCCGAGGCGATGTGCCCGGAACGAACCATGGGCAGCCCCGGCATGAAAAAACCGGCGCATTGCTGCGCCGGTTCCCAATTTATCCCCCGAAATCGTCGAGCATGATATCTTCGCGATCCACGCCCAGATCCAGCAGCATGTTGATCACCGACTGGTTCATGATCGGTGGTCCGCACATGTAGAACTCGCAATCCTCGGGCGCGGGGTGGTTCTTGAGATATTCCTCGAACAGCACGTTGTGGATGAAGCCGGTATACCCTTTCCAGTCGTCCTCGGGCTGCGCGTCCGACAGGGCCACATGCCATTCGAAATTCGGGTTCTCGGCGGCCAGCATGTCGAAATCTTCGACAAAGAACATCTCTTTCTTGGACCGTGCGCCATACCAGAACGAGATCTTGCGCTTGGATTTCAACCGCTTCAGCTGGTCGAAGATATGGCTGCGCATCGGCGCCATGCCGGCGCCGCCGCCGATGAACACCATTTCCTTGTCGGTATCGCGGGCAAAGAACTCGCCGAAGGGGCCCGAGATGGTGACCTCATCCCCCGGTTTCAGGTTGAAGATGTAGGACGACATCTTGCCCGCCGGAATGTCGCTGCTGCCCGGTGGGGGCGAGGCAACCCGGACGTTGAGCATGATGATGCCCTTCTCTTCGGGGTAGTTGGCCATCGAATAGGCGCGCTCGACCGGCTCGTCCACGACGGATTTGTACTGCCACAGATTGAAGCGGTCCCAGTCCTCGCGATACTCGTCCTGAACATCGAAATCGGTATAGGACAGCTGGTGCGCGGGCGCCTCGATCTGGATATAGCCGCCGGCACGGAAATTGACGTTCTCGCCCTCGGGCAGTTCCAGCACCAGCGCCTTGATAAAGGTGGCGACGTTGTCGTTCGACCGCACCTTGCAGCGCCATTTCTTGACGCCGAACACCTCTTCCGGCACCTCGATATCCATGTCCTGCTTGACCGCGACCTGACAGGACAGGCGGTCGCCACAGGCGGCCTCGCGCTTGGTGATATGGCTTTCCTCGGTCGGCAGGATCGAGCCGCCGCCCGAATGCACCTTGACCCGGCATTGCGCGCAGGTGCCGCCGCCGCCACAGGCGGAGGGCACGAACAGTTTCTCCGCCGCCAGCGTCTGCAACAGCTTGCCACCGGCGGGGACCGAGATGGTCTTTTCCCCGTTGATGGTGATGTTCACATTGCCGGTCGAGACCAGCCGCGAGCGGGCCATCAGGATCACGCCAACCAGCGCGATCACGATCAGGGTAAAGAGGACGACGCCCAGCGAAAAGGTTTCCATCTGTCCGCCTCCTTACAGTTTGACGCCCGAGAAGGACATGAAGGCCATCGCCATCAGCCCCGCGGTGATGAAGGTGATGCCCAGACCCTGAAGCCCGTCCGGCACGTCGGAATATTTCAGCTTCTCGCGCACGCCCGCCATCGCGGTGATCGCCAGCGCCCAGCCAAAGCCCGAGGACAGGCCATAGGTCGTTGCCTCGGCAAAGTTGTAATCACGCTCCACCATGAACAGCGAGCCGCCCAGGATGGCGCAGTTCACCGTGATCAGCGGCAGGAAGATGCCAAGCGCGTTGTAGAGCGGCGGGAAGTACTTATCGAGGATCATCTCGAGGATCTGCACCATCGCCGCGATCACCCCGATATACGAGATCAGACCGAGAAAGGTCAGGTCCACATCCGGAAAGCCCGCCCAGGCCAGCGCGCCGGGTTTCAAGAGCGTATTCAGCAGCAGGTTGTTGGCCGGCACTGTGATCGCCTGCACCACCATGACCGAGATACCCAGGCCCAGTGCGGTCGAGATCTTCTTGGACACCGCGATGAAGGTACACATGCCGAGAAAGAAGCTGAGCGCCAGGTTCTCGACGAATACGGCCTTGACCGCGAGGGAAATCAGCCCTTCCATCAATGCGCCTCCACCGACTGGATCTTGAATTCACGTTCCTCGACCTGCTTGGGTTTCCAGGTGCGGAAGGCCCAGATCAACAGGCCGATCACGAAAAACGCCGAGGGCGGCAGCAGCAACAGCCCGTTGGGCACATACCAGCCGCCATTGTTGACGGTTTGCAGGATAGTCACCCCGAACAGGCTGCCCGAGCCGAACAGCTCGCGGATCACGCCCACCAGCATCAGGATCAGGCCATATCCCAGCCCGTTGCCCACCCCGTCGATGAACGAGGCGACCGGCGGGTTTTTCATCGCAAACGCCTCGGCCCGGCCCATCACGATGCAGTTGGTGATGATCAGGCCCACAAAGACCGACAGGGTTTTCGAGATTTCAAAGGCATAGGCCTTGAGGATCTGGTCGACCAGGATCACCAGGCTGGCGATGATCACCATCTGCACGATGATCCGGATCGAGCTGGGGATC
This sequence comes from Ruegeria sp. SAZD011, assembly GCF_059612545.1. NCBI lineage: Bacteria > Pseudomonadati > Pseudomonadota > Alphaproteobacteria > Rhodobacterales > Roseobacteraceae > Ruegeria > Ruegeria sp. SAZD011. The sequence continues at coordinate 84,112 of NZ_JBXWQU010000020.1, forward strand.
TGGTTGCGCAGGATCGAGATGAAGAAGGAGGAAAACGCGGTCACAAAGGTCACCGCCAGCGCCATGACAAAGGCCACTTGCAGCGACGAGGTGACCGCCAGCGCCGAGCAGATGCCCAGCACCTGAAGCGTGATCGGGTTGTTGTCGACCAGCGGATCGACCAGCAGTTCTTTCTTGGTCTGGCTCATCAGATCTCTCCCGCTTTCAGGGCCTCGAGGAAGGGCGCATAGCCTTGCTCGCCCATCCAGAACCGCACCAGGTTGTCCACCCCGACCGAGGTCAGCGTGGCGCCGGCCAGCGCGTCGACATAGAAATCGGCACCGGCGGCGGGCTGCGATTTGGCGACGGTGATTTGCAGTTCACCCGCATCGTCGCGCAGCTTCTTGCCGTTCCACATCGCCTTCCAGCGCGGGTTGTCTACCTCGGCGCCCAGGCCCGGCGTTTCGCCATGCTGATAGAATTGCAGGCCAAAGATGTCGTTGCCGTTCTCTTCGACCGCGATGAAACCATAAAGCGTCGACCACAGGCCATAGCCGTGGATCGGCAGGATCACCTTGTCGATACCGCCTGCCTCGTCCCGCAGCAGATAGACGGTGCGGTAAAGCGCCTGACGGCCGATCCCGGCGGGATCTTCGGTCAATGCACGGCTCAGCGCGGCATCGTTGGCGGCGGCCTTGTCATCGAACGTGGCCGCATCGAACTGGTCGGTAAACTGGCCGGTGGCCAGTTCCAGCACCTGAGGTTCGAACGCCTTGAAGGCCTCGGCCACGTTCTGGCCCGGCTCGAACAGCCCCGCGACCTGCAGAATGTTCATCTGCTTGTCCTTGAGCTTGTTGACCTCTTGCACCGGGCGCAGGGCGACGGCGGCCGAGGACACGATCATCGAGGCGACAAGACAGACGGCGACGGCAACAAAGATGGTCTTACCCACCGAATCCGGCGGCGCGGCGAGGAAACGGGCGATCACGCCCTTGCTCTCGGTCTCAGACATGGTGGCGCGCCCTCCGTTTGATATTGGCCTGCACGACGAAATAGTCGATCAGCGGCGCAAAGACGTTGCCGAACAGGATGGCCAGCATCATCCCCTCGGGGAAGGCCGGGTTGATCACCCGGATCAGCACCACCATCACCCCGATCAGCGCCCCATAGATGTAGCGGCCGGTATTGGTGTGGCTGGCCGAAACCGGCTCGGTCACCATGAAGGCCAGGCCAAAGGCATAGCCGCCCAGCACTAGGTGCCAGTACCAGGGCATGGCGAACATCGGGTTGCTGTCGGAGCCAATGACATTGAGCAGCAGCGAAAAGCCGATCATGCCCGCCATGCAGCCCACGATCAGGCGCCAGTTGGCGATCTTGGTCATCAGCAGGAAGGCAAGCCCGATCAGGCAGGCGAGCGTCGAGGTCTCGCCAAAGCTGCCCTGAATGGTGCCATAGAACGCATCCATCCAGGTGATGCCATTGGCAGCCAGCTGCTGATAGCCATCCGCCGCCGACACCGCCAGCGCGGTGGCGCCGGAAAACCCGTCGACCGGGGTCCAGACGCTGTCGCCCGACATGTTGGCGGGATAGGCGAAATACAGGAACGCACGCCCGACCAGCGCGGGGTTGAGAAAGTTCTTGCCGGTGCCGCCAAACACTTCCTTGCCGATCACCACCCCGAACGAGATGCCAAGCGCCACCTGCCACAGGGGCGCGCTGGCCGGCATGATCAGGGTGTAGAGCATCGAGGTGACCAGAAAGCCCTCGTTCACCTCATGCCCGCGCACGGTGGCGAAAACCACCTCCCAGATACCGCCGACGATCAGCGTGGTCAGGTAGATCGGCAGGAAATACAGAAACCCGTGCGCCACGTTGGCCAGCGGGTTGGCCGCATCCAGCGAGATGCCAAGCGCCTGGAGGATGGCGATGCGCCAGCCGGTGGCCGCATCGGTGCCCAGCATGGCGATGGCCGAATTGGCCTGATAGCCGGTGTTCCACATCCCCCACAGGATACAGGGGATGGTGGCGATCACGACATAGGTCATGATCCGCTTCATATCGACATAAGACCGGGCATGCGGTGCGGCCGTGGTCACCGTTTTGGGCGTGTAGATAAAGCTTTCGACCATCTCGTAGATGGGGAACAGCTTTTCGTACTTGCCACCCTTGGTGAAATTCGGCTCGATCCGGTCAAAGAAGTTGCGCAACCCCATGGGCTCAGCCCTCCTTTTCGATCTTGGAGAGGCTGTCGCGCAGCGCCAGCCCGTATTCGTATTTCGCCGGACAGGCAAAGCCGACAAGGCCCAGATCCTCTTCGTCCAGCTCCAGCGCGCCCAGTGCCTGCGCGGTGTCGGTATCCATCACCAGAAGCGCGCGCAAGAGCTGAGTGGGCAAGTAATCCTGCGGCATCAGTTCTTCGAACGTGCCGGTGGGCACCATGGCGCGACGGCCCCCGTTCAGGTTCGAGGTCAAAGCATAGAGCTTGCGCGAAAAGGCCGAACCCAGCACCGGCTGCACCGCGAATTTCGACGGCATCGGCAGGATCCAACCCATCGTATGCTGCTTGCGGTCTTCCTCGATCAGGGTCACCTGCCGGGCGAACCGACCTAGATAGCCAAACGGCCCCTCGGCCTGCCGTCCGCTCAGGATCGAGCCCGAGATGACACGCACCGGCGCGTCAAGCGAGATCTCGGCGGTGGTCAGATCGCCGGTCGAGGCGCCCATGATGGTACGGATCAGGCGCGGCTCGCGCGCGGCGGGGCCGGAAAGAGCGATCACGATTGACGGGTCGAGATGGCCGGTTTCCATCAACCGACCAATGGCGATCACGTCCTGATAGCCGATGGTCCAGACAGATTTTTCCGAAGAGAGCGGCGCCAGGAAATGGATATGGGTGCCCGCCAGGCCCGCCGGGTGCGGCCCGTCAAAGGTGGCCACCGATACGCCCGCCACATCGCCGCCCGGGATCGCATCACCCGGCTTGTGACACAGCCAGGTCGGCCCGTCGCTCAGCAGCGCGACCGCTGCCAGACCGCTGGCAAAGGCGCTGCCCGCGTCGGCGATGATGGTGGCGGCATCCGCGGCCAGCGGTTCACTGTCCATCGCGGTGACAAAGATCGCGTCGGGCGTATCGCCCGGCACCGGCATCTTGGAATAGGGCCGGGTGCGGAACGCGGTCCAGAGACCCGCGGCACAGAGCTTCTCGATCAGCCCTTCACGCGTCTTGCCATTGCCGGTGGTGGCGAAATCGAGGCCGGGATCGGCGGCATCGGTCACCTCGATCACAACGCTTTGCAGAACCCGGCGGGCGCCCCGGTTGATCGCGGCGACACGGCCCGTCACCGGTGACACCATCATCGCCTCGGGCGCGTCCTTGTGACAAAAGAGCGGCGTGCCCCGGCGCACTTCGTCGCCTTCCTGAACCAGCATCCGGGGTTTCAGCCCCAGATAATCGGCACCCAGCACGGCCACCGAGCCGATTGTCGGGCCGGGATGAATGGTCTGAACCGGTGCGCCTTTCACCGGCAGGTCCAATCCCTTTTTCAATCTGAAATTCTGCATATGATCGCTACGTCTTCTCGTGTCCGAATCCCGTCGCGGGCCCTACCTATTTCATGGGACGGCCCGGGCAAATACCCGGAAACCCTGAGAGCTTCGCATGATGCCGAGGCATCTGATTTGAATAATGTCCCGCTTGGCGCGCAGCTTTACGGGAGGGGGGCGGCGAAATCAAACACACTTGGCAGATTTGTGTCGGATTTTCCCGGTTGTTTGGTCGCTAACAGGCATTTTTCCAATCCAGATTTGCAAATTTGCCGAAACAGGTCGGGCGAAAATGCCGCAGCGCAGCAGTGTCACGCCTGCCGCCGGGTTGACTCGCACTGTTATTTTCATTAACATGTGAATAATAAGCTCACCGCAGGAGACATTCCCGATGCCCGACCTCAGCGCACGGCTGGCCGATCTTGACCGACATCTGGAGCGATTCCGCCGCGACGGGGTGATGAACCGGATCGGCGGTCAGGACATGCCCGGCGGCGCGGGCCGGTTCGACAGCACGTCTCCGGTCGACAGGTCGGTGATCTGTTCGGTGGCGCGGGCCGATGCCGCCGATGTGGATACGGCAGCACGGGCCGCGCATGCGGCCTATCCCGCCTGGCGCGACATGCCCGCGACCGAGCGGCGCGCGATCCTGATCCGCATCGCCGAAGGGATCGAGGCGCGGGCCGAGGAAATCGCGCTGTGTGAATGCTGGGACACCGGGCAGGCCTGGCGCTTCATGTCCAAGGCGGCGCTGCGCGGGGCCGAGAATTTCCGCTATTTCGCCGATCAGGTGGTGCAGGCGCGCGATGGCCAGCACCTGAAATCGCCGACGCTGATGAACATCACCACCCGCGTGCCGATAGGCCCGGTGGGGGTGATCACGCCGTGGAACACGCCGTTCATGCTGTCCACGTGGAAGATTGCCCCTGCGCTGGCCGCCGGTTGCACGGTGGTGCACAAGCCCGCCGAACTCAGCCCGCTGAGCGCGCGGCTGCTGATCGAGATCGCCGAGGAGGCGGGCCTGCCCCCCGGTGTGCTGAACCTGGTCAACGGGTTTGGCGAGGATGCGGGCAAGGCGTTGACCGAACATCCGCTGATCAAGGCCGTGGCCTTTGTCGGCGAAAGCCGCACCGGCAGCATGATCGTGAAACAGGGGGCCGACACGCTGAAGCGTGTGCACCTGGAACTGGGCGGCAAGAACCCGGTGATCGTTTTCGACGATGCCGATATCGAGCGCGCATTGGATGCGGTGATCTTCATGATCTACTCGATCAACGGCGAGCGCTGCACGTCGTCGTCGCGCCTGTTGGTGCAGGACACGATCCGCGAAGAGTTCGAGGCGCGGCTGGTCGAGCGGGTGAACAACATCAAGGTGGGCCATCCGCTGGACCCGGCGACCGAGATCGGGCCGCTGATCGGCGAGGAGCATTTTGCCAAGGTCACCAGTTATTTCGACATTGCGCGCCAGGACGGCGCCACCGTTGCGGCGGGTGGCGAGGTGGTCGGTGATCAAGGCTATTTCGTGCGCCCCACCCTGTTCACCGGCGCGCATAACGACATGCGCATCGCGCGCGAAGAGATATTCGGCCCGGTGCTGACCTCGATCCCGTTCTCGACGGAAGAAGAGGCGCTTAAGATTGCCAATGACACGCCCTATGGGCTGACCGGCTATCTCTGGACCAATGACCTGACCCGCGCGCTGCGCTTTACCGACAAGCTCGAGGCGGGGATGATCTGGGTGAACTCCGAGAATGTGCGCCATCTGCCCACCCCCTTTGGCGGGGTCAAGGCCAGCGGTATCGGCCGCGACGGCGGCGACTGGTCATTTGAATTCTACATGGAGCAGAAGCACATCGGCTTTGCCACCGGCCAGCACAAGATCCAGCGCCTCGGCGCCTGAACCACTCACCGGGAAACGCGCGACCATCCCGTGACGGAGGAGAGAAATGGGAGAGATCGTCCTTGCCGCCAAATGCACCCATGTGCCGACAATGCTGATGTCGGAGCAGGAGGGGCCAGTGAAGGGCAAGCGGCAGGCGGCCATCGACGGGCATCTGGAAATCGCCCGCCGCGCCCGCGCGCTCGGCGCCGATACCGTGGTGATCTGCGACACCCATTGGGTGATCAATGCAGGGTTCCACATCAACGCAAACAGCCGGTTTCAGGGTCTGTTCACCTCGAACGAGTTTCCTCAGTTCATCCAGAACATGCCCTATGACTACGAGGGCAATCCGGGCCTGGGCGATGCCATCGCCAAAGAGGCCAGCGCGCGCGGTGCCTATACGCTGGCCCATCACCTGGACAGTCTGGAACTGGAATACGGCACGCTGGTGCCGATGCGGTTCCTGAGCCGGGAACACCGGATGAAGGTGGTGTCGGTCGCGGCCTGGTGCACCGTGCATGACCATGACGAAAGCCGCATCGTGGGCGAGGCGATCCGCGCCGCGGTAGAGGCCAGCGATAGCAAGGTTTTGCTGGTGGCCTCCGGCTCGCTGTCGCACAAGATCTGGCCCAATAAGGATTATGCCGCCAACAATGGCACCTTTACCATCAGTTCCGAGTTCAACCGGCAGATGGACCTGCATGTGCTCGAGATGTGGAAACGCGGCGATCATGCCACGTTCCTCAAGATGCTGGGCGATTATGCGCGCTTTTGCTGCGGCGAGGGGTCTATGCACGATACCGCGATGCTCTACGGTGCGCTTGGCTGGGACAGTTATGACAAGCCGTGTGAGGTGGTGACCGAGTACTTCCCCTCCTCCGGCACCGGGCAGACCAACGTGATTTTCCCGGTTTGATCTCCGGGCCAGACGAGAGGAACAGCATGAAGTTCGCCACCATTGCCGCCGACGGGCAGGAGCTTTACGGCATCATCCGTGACGACGGGTTCGTGGCGCTGTCGCCCGATTTCCCGCACTGGCCCGACCTGCGCGCGGTGATCGCGGCGGGGGGGCTGCACGATCTCGCCAAGGCGGCGATGGGTCGGGCGGTGACGCATACCGATTTCACCTATCTGCCGCCCATCCCCAACCCCGGCAAGATCATCTGTGTCGGCGTCAATTTTCCCGACCGCAATGCGGAATACAAGGATGGCAGCGCCGCGCCGAAATACATGTCGCTGTTCCCCCGCTTTGCCTCGAGCTTTGTCGGACATGGCCAGCCGCTGATCCGCCCGCCCGAAAACCACACGCTGGATTACGAGGGTGAGATGGCGGTGGTCATCGGCAAGGGGGGGCGGCGCATCCAGGCCGAGGATGCCTATGACCATATCGCGGGGCTGAGCGTCTGCAACGAGGGCACCATTCGCGACTGGGTGCGGCATGCCAAGTTCAACGTGACACAAGGCAAGAACTGGGACCGGTCGGGCGCGATCGGGCCGTGGATCGTGCCCTTCACCCATCCCGCCCAGATCGACGCGGCGCGGATCACCACCCGCGTCAATGGCGAGGTGCGGCAGGACGATGCGCTGGCCAACATGATCTTTTCCGTGCGCGAAGAGATCGCCTATATCTCGACCTTTACCACGTTGAACCCCGGCGACATCATCGTCACCGGCACCCCCACCGGCGCGGGCGCGCGGTTCGACCCGCCGCGCTACCTGAAACCCGGCGACATGGTCGAGGTCGAGGTGACAGGCGTCGGCACGCTGGTCAACGGGGTGGAGGACGAGGCATGACGCCCGAACAGCACGCCGATGCCGCCGCGCGGCTGATCGAGGCCGAGGAAACCGGCCGCCAGATCGGGCTGTTGTCGCTGGCCTATCCGGGCATGGACATGGACGATGCCTATGCCATCCAACAGGCACTGGCGGCGCATAAGCAGACCGCCGGGCGCCACGTGATCGGGTGGAAGATCGGGCTGACCTCGAAAGCGATGCAATATGCGCTCAACATCGACATTCCCGACAGCGGTATCCTGTTCGACGACATGGCCTTTGACGATGGCGCCACGGTGCCCAAGGGGCGGTTCATCCAGCCCCGTGTCGAGGCCGAGATCGCCTTTGTGATGAAGGCCCCTTTGGGCGGGGCAGATGTGACACGCGACGATGTGCTGGCCGCCACCGACTATGTCGCCCCGTCGCTGGAAATCCTCGACACCCGCATCCTGCGGGTCGATCCCGAAACAGGGCGGGCGCGCAATGTCTGCGACACGATCAGCGACAATGCCGCCAATGCGGGCGTGGTGCTGGGCAAGCAGCGCCATGCGCCCGATGCCTTTGACCTGCGTTGGGTCGGGGCGCTGACCTTTCGCAATGGCGAGATCGAGGAAACCGGGCTGGGTGCCGGTGTGCTGAACGATCCGGTCGAAAGCGTGGTCTGGCTCGCCCGCCGCATGGCGCAATACGGGCAAAGCATTGAACCGGGCCATATCGTGCTGTCGGGCAGTTTCATTCGCCCGGTCGAATGCCCGCCCGGCACCCGGATCGAGGCGGATTTCGGCCCCTTTGGCGCGGTCTCGGTCAATTTCGCCTGACGAGCACCTGCCGCCACGTCAGGCGCGAAAGAAGTTGAAAATTTTTCGGAAAAAGTTTCCGCTTTCTGACGAGAGGAGAGCGGAGCCATGGCTTCATCTGAAACCGACACCCCGATGCATACCCGCGCGACGCCGAAACAGGCCCGCGCACGCCAGCGGGTTGCCGATATCCTGGACGCCGCCGCCGCGCTGTTGGCCGAGCGGCCGCCGGGCGATCTGAACACCTCGCTGATTGCCGAGCGGGCGGGCGTGCCGGTCAGCTCGATCTATCGCTACTTTCCCACCCTGCGCGATCTGCTGGACGAACTGTCGGCCCGCGCCGCGGGCGACCTGCGCCAACATTTCATGGAGACGATTGCCGCCACCGAAGATGAACCCGATCTGGTGCTGCGCATCCGCCGCACGCTGGAGGGGATCCGCGTGTTCATGGCCGAACATCCCTATTACCGGGGCCTCCTGCTGTTGCTGGCCTCGCTGCGCGGGGTGCAGAGCGTCGAGGATGACGACAATGCGGAACTGGTGGGCTTTCTGACCGACCGCTGGGCACGCGGGCTCGACGGGTTTACCGGCGGCGACCCGCAGGTGGTGGCGACCACCGCCGTGCAGATCGCCCTGACGTTGGAGGACCGGATGGCACGACAGGCCACCCCCGCGCTGGAGGCACAGTATCACGACGAGATGGTCCGCGCGCTGGATGCCTATCTGTCGCTCTACCTGCGGCGCTCTCCTGCGGAGGAGACCTGATGCGCGCGTTGATCCTCTTGGTCTCGGCACTGGTTCTGGCGGCGCTCTGGTGGTGGCTTTCCGGTGACGGGGCACCTCCGGAACCGGAGGCGAGCGATATAGCCCGGGCCGAGACCCTGCGCCCGACCGACCCGGAACTGGCAGCGATCTATGAGCGGTCCTGCATGGCCTGTCACGCATTGGTCGAAGCGCAGGCGCCTTTGACAGGCTTTGCCCCTGCCTGGGCGGCGCGGGAAAAAGAGCGCGGGGATCATGGCCTGTTGCTATCGGCGCGCAACGGGTTCGGCAACATGCCTGCGATGGGCCTCTGCCTCGATTGTTCGGACGATCAACTGACTGCGCTGATCATCTTCATGTCCGGGGAGGGGAAGCAATGACACTGACACGGCGCAAATTGCTGGGCTATGGCGCGCTGGCTGGGCTGGCGGTACCCGTAGCGATGCAGGCCCATTGGCTGAGCCGCGATTTCACCCGGCCCGGTTACAGCCCCGAGATCCCCCCTGCCCCACCGGGCCGCCAGATCTGGCGCAACTGGTCGGGATATCAGGTGGCCACACCGGAGCAGATTTACTCTGCCGCCTCGGAAGAGGAACTGGCCACCCGCATCGCCGCATGGCCGGGTCGCATTCGCCCGGTGGGATCGGGCCATTCCTTTTCGGCGCTGGTACCTTGCGAGGATATGATCCTCGATACCGGGCGGCTGTCGGGCCTGATCTCGGTCGATGCGGCGGCGGGGATGGCGACCTTTGGCGCCGGGACCCGGCTGCGGCAGGCGGCAATGCTGGCCGCTGAACACGGTCTGGGCTTTGCCAACCTGCCCGATATCGACGTGCAGACCCTGGCCGGGTCGTTCAGCACCGCCACCCATGGCACCGGGCGCGGATTGCAGGCCTTGCATGGCTGTATCACAGGGTTCCGCCTGATCACCGCCGATGGCACCATCCGCGACGTGACCCGCAACAGCGACCCGGATCTCTTCGACGCGGGCCGGGTGTCGCTGGGCACGCTGGGGGTGATCACCCGCTATACGCTGAAACTGGTTCCCAGCTATGCGCTGAACCGTAAGCTCTTCATCCTGCCCACCAATGAGGCGATCGCGCGCATGCACGATCTGGCCGCCGCGCATCGCAACTTCGAATTCTACGTGCTGCCCAATCTGGGCTATGCGGCGGTGATCACCCATGACCTGTATCAGGGAGAGATCGCCGGGCGGGTGCCCAGCGAGGACGAGGACTGGATCGCCACGCTCAAGGATCTGCGCGATATCCTGGGCTGGTGGCCCTGGCTGCGGCGCCGCGCGTTTGGCGCCTATGTAGCTCTGGAGGTGCCCGCCGACGGGGTGCTGGAGGATACGACCGACGAATACTGGAAACTCCTTTCGACCGCCCGCGCCACCCGGATGAACGAGATGGAATACCACCTGCCTGAGGACCGCGCACAAGAGGCGGTGCGCGCGGTGGTGTCGGCGCTGGAGTCGCGCAAGGAGAGCTTTTTCCCGATGGAGGTGCGGTTCACCGGACAGGACGACGCGTGGCTGTCGCCCTTCAACGACGGCACGCGGGTCTCGGTCGCGGTGCACAAGTTGGCCTCGGAACCGCTGGACATGCTGTTTGACACGATTGAACCGATCCTGCGCGCATATGGCGGGCGGCCGCATTGGGGCAAGCTGCATGCACTGACCGCCCCCGATCTGGCTGCGCTCTATCCCGATTTCGACCGGTTCGCCGCGCTGCGGGCGCGGCTTGATCCGGCGGGCAAGTTCCTTAATCCTCATACCGCCGCGCTGTTTGGGGCCGGGGATGTCTGAGGCCTATTTTCAGAAGTTGCAGGCGGCACTGGTCGCGGCGGGGCGGTACCTGCCGACGCTGGTGGTGGATAGCGAACGGCTGGCCGCCAATATGGCGGCGGTGCGCCGGATGACGGCGCCCGGTCTGGCGCTGCGCGTGGTCGAAAAATCGCTGCCCGCGCCGGACCTGCTGCGGCTGGTGATGGACGGGCTGGAGACCAGCAGGCTGATGAGCTTTCACCTGCCCTTTGTCCAGCAGACGGCGGCGGCGTTTCCAGAGGCCGATATCCTGCTCGGCAAGCCGATGCCGGTGGGTGCCGTGGCAGGCATATCGCCCGCATTGGACGCCCAAGTGCACTGGCTGATCGACAGCCCGGAACGACTGACGGAATATGCCACGCTTGCGGCACAGTCGGGCCGCCGCCTGCGCATCTGTCTGGAGGTGGATATCGGGTTGCATCGGGGCGGATTCTCGCTGGACCGTGCCGGGGAGTTCACCGCCGCCCTGACCCGCCTGCGCGACGATCCCAACCTGCACCTGACCGGGCTGATGGGGTATGAGCCGCATATCGCCCGCCTGCCCCGCCTGATCGCCAGCCCGGCGCGTGCGTTGAATGCGGCGCGGGCGGCCTATGCCCGGTTCCATGCGCTGGCGGTCCAGACGCTGGGGCCAGAGGCCGCCGCCAAGCTGATCAATAACACCGGCGGCAGCACGACCTTCATGCTTTATGACGGGACCGGACCGGAAACCGAGGTGGCGCTGGCCTCGGCCTTGGTCAAACCGACCGATTTCGACCTGCCCGCGCTGGAGGCGCTGCAACCGGCCACCTTTATCGCCACGCCGGTGCTGAAAACCGTGGAGCGGCCCGATATCCCGATGGCGCCGGGGCTGAGCCGGGTGTTGCGCCTCATGGGGCGGTCACCGCAAAAGGCCTGTTTCATCTATGGCGGCAACTGGCTGGCCGATCCCTGCCACCCGGCAGGCGCACGGCGATCACCCCTGTTCGGGCATTCCAGCAATCAGGAAATGTATGATCTGCCTGCAAGCAGCACCCTGAAACCCGGTGATTTCCTGTTTTTCCGCCCGCGCCAGAGCGAGGCGCTGTTCCTGCAATTCGGCGATATCGCCGTGTTCGACGGCACCGCGATCACCGATTGGTGGCCGGTCTGGCACGAGACACATTAGGAGACGCCGATGCCGTTTGCCCTGATCCTGCTGATACTCCCTGCGCTGATCATCTGGCTGGCGGCGCGGATACCGGCGCTGGACCGGATCGGCGTGGTGCCGCTGACCTTTGCCACCGGCTTTGCGCTGGCGCTGAGCCTCGACCTGAGCGCCTTTGCCGACATGCAGACCACGCTGCAAGAGGTGAGCGTGGCGCTGGCCCTGCCGCTCATCCTGTTTGCCGCCAACCTGCGCCGCGCCCTGTCTGAGGCGCGCGGTGCCGGGCTGGCCATGGCGCTGTCGCTGGTCTCGGTCTGTGTGGCCAGCCTGTTGGGGGTGTTGCTGTTTCAGGGCCGGGTCGAGAACCTGCCGCAGGTCGCGGGCATGGCGGTGGGCGCCTATACCGGCAGCGGGGTCAACATGGGCGCAATCAAGAGCGCGACCGGGGTCAGCGACGCGCTGTTCCTGAGCATGGTGACCTATGACATCGTGTTTTCCATCGGCTACATGCTGGTCATCGTACTTGTGGGCCAGCGACTGGCCGGGTTGATCCTGCCGCCCTTTGAGCCCCACTCCCAAGGCGCTCATGCGGCCAACACCTCCCATATCACCGATGACAGCGCGCGCGGATATGCGCGGCTGATCCAGCGTTCTGGGCTGGCGGGGTCAGCGCTCGCCTTTGGCGCGGCAGGGCTGTGTGTCGGTGTGGCGGTGGCGCTGGCCGGCCTGCTGCCCGCGGCGTGGTCCGGCACCGCGACCATCCTTCTGATCACCACATTCGGCCTGCTGGGCGCCTTTGTTCCCCGGTTGCATACCAGCCCGACCAGCTTTCACCTTGGCATGTACCTGATCCTGATTTTCTGCCTCAGCTCGGCCACCCTCCTGGATCTGTCGGTGCTGACCGGGATGAACTGGGCCCTTGGCGGTTACTTCGCCTTTATCCTGCTGGGGGCGATGGCGCTGCACGCGCTGCTCTGCCGCCTGTTCGGGATCGACCGCGACACATATCTGGTCGCGTCGGGCGCCGCGATCATGTCGGTGCCCTTCATCCCGGTGATCTGCGGCGCGCTGCGCAACCGGGCGCTGCTGGTGCCTGGCATCGCCATTGCGATCCTGGGCTATGCGGTGGGCAACTATCTGGGCGTTGCCGTGGCAGGCCTGGCGGCGGCTATGTAAACCTACCCTCGCACCATACCGATCATTCTAATCTCTGTACGATCTGCAAATCTTTCGGAACCATCTGCCATAACAGGTTCACGTTGCGGCCTCTATCTGTTGGTCACCGGGCCGGTCCGCCCGGTTGAAACCACACTGGAAGGATCTCAACATGAAGACTTTCGCACTCACTGCCCTGATTGCTGCGCTGCCGATGCTGGCCGCCCCCGCCTTTGCCGCGGACGAAGTCAACGTCTCGAACGGCATCTCGGCTGGCGGCGCGCCGCTGGCCGTGCATGGCGTCGACCTTGTGACCCTGGTGCGCGACGGCAACCCGGTCGAGGGCTTTGCCAACTACTCGGCAACCATCGACGGGGCATCCTACTATTTCACCTCCGAAGAGAACCTCAAGGAATTCCAATCGGAACCGGCCCGTTACCTGCCCCAGCACGGCGGTTTCTGCTCGTACGGCGTGGCCGTGGGCAAGAAGTTCGACGGCGACCCGGACAAATACGTTCTGGCGGATGGCAAGCTGTTCCTGTTCCTGAACACCGCGACCCGCGACAAGTTCCTTGAGGACGTGGCCGGCACCACCGCCACCGCCGATGGCAACTGGGCCAAGATCAAGCATGTCGCGGTGGGCGACCTCTGATCCCGGCCTCAGGGGCGCGCTTCCCGGCGCCCCGACCCGCCCGCGAAGGAATTAACCCTTCGCGGGCATCTTCCGCTCGATCTCGGCAATCGCGGCGGACAGCGCGGTGGGAATGTCCATCGTGCTGGTATCCAACAACACCGCATCCTTGGCCGGTTTCATCGGCGCGGTGGCGCGGTCCGCATCGCGGGCGTCACGTTCGCGCACATCGGCCAGAACCGCCTCGCGCGTGGTGTCGTGGCCCTTGCCCGTCAGTTCCAGATAGCGGCGTTCGGCGCGTATCTCGGCGCTGGCGGTGACAAACAGCTTCACCTCGGCCTCGGGGCAGATCACCGTTCCGATATCGCGCCCGTCCAGCACCGCGCCGCCTGCCCGGCGGGCAAAGGCACGCTGGAAATCGACCAGCGCCGCGCGCACCTCGGGGATCACCGCCACCTTGCTGGCGGCCTGTGCCACCTCGGCCGTACGCAGGTCATCACGCTCCAGATCCTCGGGCCGCAGGGCGCGCGCGGCTGCATCGGCCGCCTCACCTTTCAGCGTGCGGCGACCCACCGCGCGATAGAGAAGCCCGGTGTCGAGATGGGCGAACCCGAAATGCGCTGCGACAGCTTTCGAAATCGTGCCCTTGCCCGCTGCGGCGGGCCCGTCGATTGCAACCGTAAACGTCATGTCCGCTCCAGCTTTGCGCCCAGACCGCCCATCAGCGGCTCAAAGATCGGGAAAGAGGTGGCGATCGGGCTGCCATCGTCAACCGAAACCGGCGCCATGGCCCCCATGCCCATCACCATGAAGGACATGGCGATGCGGTGATCGAGGAAGCTCTCGCAGGTGCCGCCGCCCGGCACCTTGCCGATACCCAGACCATGCACGGCCCACCAGTCGGCGCCCTCTTCCACGGTCACGCCATTGGCGCGCAACCCGCGCGCCATGGCGTCGATCCGGTCGCTTTCCTTGACGCGCAGTTCCTTGACGCCACCCATCATGGTCACGCCCTGGGCATTGGCGGCCACCACCGACAGAACCGGGTATTCGTCGATCATGCTGGCCGCGCGCGCGGGCGGCACGGTGATGCCCTTCATGTCGGGCGAATAGCGCGCGCGCAGGTCAGCCACCGGCTCGCCGCCCTCGGTGCGCTCGTTCTCATAGGTCAGATCGGCGCCCATCTCGCGCAGCGTGGTAAACAGCCCCGCGCGGGTGGGGTTCAGCCCGATGCCGGGCACCAGCACGTCCGAGCCGGGCGTGATCAGCGCAGCGCAGACCGGAAAGGCGGCGCTCGACGGGTCGCGCGGCACCGCGATCACCTGCGGTTGCAACTCGGGCCGCCCGGTCAGGGTGATGACCCGGCCCTCAACGGTGTCCTCGACCGTGACCTCGGCGCCAAACCCCGCCAGCATCCGCTCGGAGTGGTCGCGGGTGGCCTCCTTCTCGATCACCACGGTCTGACCCGGTGCGTTCAGCCCGGCCAGCAGCACCGCCGATTTCACCTGGGCCGACGGCACCGGCACCTCGTAACGCACCGGTACCGGATCGGCGGCGCCCACGATGGTCATCGGCAGCCGGCCACCCTCGCGACCCACCGCCTGTGCGCCAAACAACGCCAGCGGATCGGTGACCCGCGCCATCGGCCGCTTGTTCAGGCTGGCATCGCCGGTAAAGGTCGCCGTGATGGGCGAGGTTGCCATCGCCCCCATGATCAGCCTCACACCGGTGCCGGAATTGCCGCAATCGATCACCTGGTCCGGCTCGGCAAAGCCACCCACGCCTACCCCGTGCACCGACCACGACCCATCCGCGTGCCGGGTCACTTCGGCGCCAAAGGCCCGCATCGCCTTGGCGGTGTCCAGCACGTCCTCGCCTTCGAGCAGGCCGGTGATACGGGTCTCGCCCACCGCCATCGCGCCAAGGATCAGCGCCCGGTGCGAGATCGACTTGTCGCCCGGCACCTCGGCCACGCCGCTCAGCGGGCCACAGGGATGCGAGGTCATCGGGATGGGGGTGCCGTGTCCGGACATGCGCGCTCCTTCGCAAAAACTCCCCCCGCGATTACCCAATTGCCCCGTCAGGGTCCAGCGGGAACCGGCGCACGACCCCCCTCTTCATTCCGCGGAAAATACTCCGGGGGACGCGCCGCAGGCGCGGGGGGCAGCGCCCCCTTGCCTCAGCCCTCCAACCGGCGAAAGGTCAGGTAATGCGGCACCCGGCCTTCGCGCAGCGCCTTCTGCTCATACCGGGTCGAGATCCAGTCGCCCCAGGGCTGGCGCCAGTCGGCGGGTGCCTCGGCCAGCCATTCGAAACCAGCACGCGGCACTTCTTCCAGCGTCTGGCGCACATAGTCGGGGATGTCGGTGGCCACGCGAAAGATGGCACCCGGTTTCAGCACCCGCGCCAGCGGTTCCAGATGCTCGGGCGTGACAAAGCGGCGGCGGTGATGTCGTTTCTTGGGCCAGGGATCGGGATAGAGCAGGAAAGCGCGCGCGATGCTCTGCGCCGGCAGCACGTCGAAGAGATCGCGTACATCGCCCGGATGCACCCGCACATTGTCAGCGCCTGCCGCCCGGATCTTGCCCAACAGCATCGCCACCCCGTTGATATAGGGTTCGGCACCGATGATGCCGATACCGGGGTTCGAGGCCGCCTGATGCACAAGGTGCTCACCACCGCCGAACCCGATCTCCAGCCAGGTCTCGCGCCCGCCGAACAGCGCGTCCAGATCCAGCGGCTGGCGGCTGGGATTGTCCTGCCAGCTCACCGGACCCGGCGACAGGGGCGTCAGGTCCTCGTCCAGATAGGTCCGCTGGTTCGGTTTCAGGGTCTTGCCCTTGATGCGGCCGTAAAAGTTGCGGCGCGGGCGGTCGGGTGTCGTCTTGCTCATGGCCGCGGGGTTACTGCGCCCGCGCGCCCGGTGCAAGGGTCTGCCGCGCGGCCCGGTGCCTCATTCGGCGGCGCGGGCACGTTCACGCAGCACCCCGGCGCGGGTCAGTTCCAGCCGCGAGGGGTACCAGCTGTCATCCGCGCGCACGCCCTTGGTTCGCACCGCAAACCCCGCATCCACACCCCGGTCGATCATATAGACCAGATCGTCATGCACCTCGCTCTGGGTATCCTCATAGACCCACGAGACGAAATCGAACGGCGTCTCCCAGCCATCGGCCTCGCGATTTGCGGTATAATACTCCTCGACCGAACGGGGTGACCAGGTGGTCTGATGAAAGCCGATCTTGGCGCCCAACAGCATCCGCCGCCCGGCCCCGGCCAAAAAGATACGCACGCAAGCGCTGAAACATTCGCCCGACACCAGGGTATCGAGGTCGAAATCCAGCACGATCCGCGCCATCTCGCGCCCGGCATACAGGCTGCCACCGGTGCTGTTGAGGTCCAGCACCCGGATCTCGGGGTTCTGCCGCAACAACTCCAGCAGCCGGTCGATATGGGCCACCTCGATATCGGTCGAACCGCCCGCTTCGTGCTCCTGCGTGGTGTCATAGATCAGCGTATCGCCCGCGACGCGGAACACCGGGTCGTCCGCTTTGGCACCCGCCGCAATCACCCAGCCGAGTGTCAGCCCCACGACAAGCGAAAGCCTTGCAAATTGGCGCATGCGGGGTCTCCTTCATGGTTTCCGCAAGGGTGAAAAACCACGCCGCGCGGGTCAAGCGGAAACACCCTGATCCACGAAAAAGGGCGGCCCACTGGCCGCCCTCTTGTCGATCACGATGCGCCGGTTCAGACCGCCTTTTTCAGCGCCTCGGCCAGATCGGTGCGCTCCCAGCTGAAGCCGCCATCGGCCTCGGGCTCGCGACCGAAATGACCATAGGCGGCGGTGCGCTCGTAAATCGGCTTGTTCAGACCCAGATGGGTGCGGATGCCGCGCGGGGTCAGGTTCATGACCTTGGGGATTGCCGCCTCGATCTCGGCATCGGCGACCGTGCCGGTGCCATGGGTATCGGCATAGATCGACAGCGGCGCCGACACGCCGATGGCATAGCTCAGCTGGATGGTGCATTTCTCGGCCATGCCGGCGGCGACCACGTTCTTGGCCAGATAGCGCGCGGCATAGGCGGCCGAGCGGTCCACCTTGGTCGGATCCTTGCCCGAGAAGGCGCCGCCGCCATGCGGCGCGGCACCGCCATAGGTATCGACGATGATCTTGCGCCCGGTCAGGCCGGCATCGCCATCGGGTCCGCCGATCACGAACTTACCGGTCGGATTGACGTGCCAGACGGTCTCGGCGGTCAACCAGCCCTCGGGCAGGACTTCGCGGATATAGGGTTCGACGATGGCACGGATATCGGCGCTGGTCAGGGCGGGGTCCAGATGCTGGGTCGACAGCACCAGCGACGAGACGCCGACCGGCTGCCCGTCGCGATAGATGACCGAGAGTTGCGATTTCGCATCCGGCCCCAGTGCCGGTTCGGTGCCGTTCTTGCGCACCTCGGCCAGGCGGCGCAGGATCGCGTGGCTGTACTGGATCGGCGCCGGCATCAGCGCCGGTGTTTCGGTGGTGGCATAGCCGAACATGATGCCCTGGTCGCCAGCCCCCTCGTCCTTGCCTTCGGCGGCGTCGACGCCCTGGGCGATATGGGCCGACTGTTCGTGCAGCAGATTGGTGATCTCCACCGTCTCGTGGTGGAACTTGTCCTGCTCGTAGCCGATATCCTTGATGCAGTCGCGGGCGATCCGGTCGATCCGGCCCATGTATTCGCGCAGCTTCGCCTGATCCGACAGGCCCACCTCGCCACCGATCACCACACGGTTGGTGGTCGCAAAGGTTTCACAGGCGACGCGCGCCTCGGGTTCTTCGGTCAGAAAGGCGTCAAGCACCGCATCCGAGATACGGTCGCACACCTTGTCCGGGTGCCCTTCGGAGACGGATTCCGAAGTGAAGATGTAGTTCTGTCGGGACATGAAAAGTGCTCCATTAAAGGTTTCCCTCGCCACGCCAGGAAGCCGTTGTGGCAGGTCCAAGCCGGGATACGCGGGGCCATTGGCAAGGTCAATCGCTATTTGGACGCAGCGCCCAGCCCTGTATCCGCACTGCACCAGCCAGCAAAACCAGCACCAGCAGCCAGGGCAGATCGCCGGTCCGGCTATAGAGTGTCGGCGGCAAGGCCCGTGGCAAATCCGCATCCACATAGCCGTCCTGCCCCAGTGGCAGTGCGGCGGTGATACGCCCTTGCGGATCGATCATCGCCGAGATGCCGGTATTGGCCACGCGCACCATCGGCAGACCCTGTTCGATGGTCCGCATCCGCGCCTGAGCCAGATGCTGATACGGGCCGGCCCAGGTGCCGAACCAGGCGTCGTTGGTGACCTGCACCAGCAGCCGGGGCCGCCCGGCCGGGCCACGCGCATATCGCGGGAACACCGCCTCGTAACAGATCAGCGGCAGCGCCGCGCCAATGCCCGGGATGGGCAAGGTTTCCGGCCCGGGACCGGCGCTGAAGCCCCGCCCGCTGCGAGCGGCAAAGCCCGCGATGCCGAATTGCTCCAGCAGATCACCCAACGGAACGTATTCGCCGAACGGAACCAGATGATGCTTGTCATATGTGGCCTCGACCCGCCCGCCCGGGCCGATCATCGCAAGCGCGTTGTAGATGCGTGGCCCCTCGGCCCGGTTCGCCCCCAGCAGCACCGGCGCGCCGCGCGCGGCGGCGGCGATCTGCTCCAGCACCGGCCCGGCTTCCTCCAACCAGTAGGGCAACGCCGATTCCGACCAGACCACCAGATCGGGTGGCGTGTCGGCAGCGGTATAGCGGATCTGGCGCTCCAGAAAGATCGGATACCAATCGGGATCCCATTTCTGATGCTGCGGCGCGTTGGGTTGCACCAGACGCACCACCTTGCCGCTGCTTTCAACCGGCACGCGCGCCGCATCCGCGGCCAGCACGGCCAGACCCAGCGCCAGCGGCGGCAGGGCGCAGGAGAGCAGCACACGCCCCCTCAATCCCCGCGCCAGCCCGGCACCGGGGATCATGGTCGCCGCAAGCGTCAACACCGCCAGACCGTTGGGCCCGATCCAGGCCAGCAGCAGGGCCATATCGGTCTCGACCCAGATTTGCGCCAGACCGGCCCAGGGAAAGCCCGTGAACACATATCCTCGGGCCAGTTCCATCAGGCCGAGTGTCAGGACCAGCAGGGTCACCCGCCGGAAAGGCCCCAGCCCGGGCCGCGCCGCCAGCGCAAAGGCCACGGCCCAGAACAGGGCCAACCCCCCCGCCATCAGCACCAGCGCAAACGGCGCCATCCAGCCATGCCGCGCCACATCCACCAGAAACGGCTCGACGATCCAGATCAGCGCATGGCCGAAATAGCCGGTGGCAAAGGCCCAGCCGGTCCAGCCCGCCTGACGCCAGCCCGGCGCCGCAAGGAACAGTGCGGGCACCGCCAGCAATGCGGCGACGGTGGCGCCCCACAGCGATAACGGCGCCAGGCCAAGCGCGGCCACGACCCCCAGCACCGCTGCCAGCGCCATACGCTGGCTCAGCGGCCAAGCTGCAACAAAGTTCATTCGGCGGCGTCGGGGATCATCACCCGCAAGCGCTTGATCCGGCGCGGGTCGGCATCCATGACCTCGAATTCCACGCCATCGGGATGCGGCACCACCTCGCCCCGCGCGGGCACCCGGCCCGACAGCATGAAGACGAGGCCGCCCAGCGTGTCGATCTCTTCCTCGTCCACATCCTCGTGGCTGGTCAGCGAACGACCGATCTCGGTCTCGAACTCGTCAAGCGGCGTCCGCGCCTGCGCGATATAACAGCCGGGCCGTTCCTTTATCCAGGTCTGCGCCTCGTCGGTGTCGTGCTCGTCCTCGATCTCTCCGACGACCTGTTCGATCAGGTCCTCGATGGTCAGCAAGCCGTCGACCCCGCCATATTCGTCGATCACCAACGCCATATGGCGACGCTCGGTCTGCATCTTGGTCAGCAGCACCCCGATCGGCATCGACGGCGGCACGAACAGCAATGGCCGCAGCATCGACCCCAGATCGAACACCGTAGAGTTGCCGTTGAACCCGTGGGTGAGCGCGAAATCCTTGAGATGCACGAAGCCCAGCGGGGTATCGAGCGTGTTCTCGTAGACCGGAATACGGGTCATGCCGCTATCGCGAAAGATCTGGACCAGCTCCTCCTTCGAGATGGACAGCGGGACCGACACGATCTCGGCCGTGGGGATCGCCACATCCTCGACCCGCATGCGGCGCAGGTTGAGTATTCCCGGAACCGGGGTGGGCGCCGTCGTGGCCCCGTTCGGGGCCTGTTCCTGGTGGCTTTCACCGGATGAAAATGCATCCATGATACGGGTGAAAAACCCTGTCTTGTCTGCGTTCGTTTCGCCGGTTTCCTCCGGCTGCGCGCTTTGCGCTGCGCTAGAACTGCCTTCTATGTCGCCCATCAATCCTGTTCCAAATCGAGGCCCCTTGGCCCCTCACTCCATATTATATGGGTCATCAAGGCCCAGATTGCCAAGTATCCGGCGTTCCAAACCCTCCATCAGCGTGGCGTCTTCGTCACGGATGTGATCATAACCCAGCAGATGCAACAGGCCATGAACAATCAGATGTGTCACATGGTCGTCCATTGGCTTGCCCGCGGCCTCGGCCTCGCGCTGGCAGGTGTCAAAGGCGATGGCGATATCGCCCAGCGGAATCGCTCCGGTGAAATCGGCCTCGGGCGCCATGGGCTCGCCGCCCGGCTCCTCGGCGGCCAGATCCTCGGCGGGCCAACTCAGGACATTGGTGGGGGCGGGCTTGTCTCGGAATTCGGCATTCAGCGCGGCGATGCGATCGTCGTCGCAGCCAAGCAAGCTGATTTCGCAAACTTCTGGGTCCAGCCCCATCTGCGCCAGCGTCGCCGAAATCGCCCGGTCAGCCAGCGGCGGCAGGATGGTCCAGCGCGAATCCTCCAGCGTCAGATCCAGCGTCATGCTTCCACGCTCCGCGCCGCCAAATACCCAGCGATCCTACTCACAAACCCAACTCCGTTCAGCCCGTGTCGGCCTCATACGCCTCGATGATGGCGGCGACAAGCGGGTGTCGCACCACATCCTTGGAGGTGAAATAGTTGAAGCTGATGCCCGGCACCGGCTTCAACAGCCGTTCGGCATCGGCCAGACCCGAGGTCACCCCGCGCGGCAGATCGACCTGGCTGCGATCGCCGGTGATCACCATGCGGCTGCCCTCGCCAAGACGGGTCAGGAACATCTTCATCTGCATGGTGGTGGCGTTCTGCGCCTCGTCCAGCACCACAAAGGCATTGGCCAGCGTGCGCCCCCGCATGAAGGCCAGCGGCGCGATCTCGATCTTCTTTTCCTCGATCAGCTTGGCCACCTGCTTGCCCGGCAGGAAATCGTTCAGCGCGTCATAAAGCGGCTGCATATAGGGGTCGACCTTGTCCTTCATGTCGCCCGGCAGATAGCCCAGCTTCTCGCCCGCCTCGACCGCCGGACGGCTGAGGATGATACGGTCGACCAGACCGTTGATGAACATCGACACACCCACCGCGACCGCCAGATAGGTCTT
This sequence comes from Ruegeria sp. SAZD011, assembly GCF_059612545.1. NCBI lineage: Bacteria > Pseudomonadati > Pseudomonadota > Alphaproteobacteria > Rhodobacterales > Roseobacteraceae > Ruegeria > Ruegeria sp. SAZD011. Next base: position 106,127 of record NZ_JBXWQU010000020.1, read on the forward strand.
GCCGGTGCCCGCCGGACCAATGCCAAAGGCCAGTTCGTTCTCGAACAGTGATTTGACATAGGCCTTTTGCGCGTCGGTGCGCGGTTCGACCGGCTTCTTGCGGGTCTTGATCTCGATCCGGCCGCCCAGAAACATCTCCAGCTGGTCCTCCGCCGGAGTATCCCTGGCCTCTTCGCCGCGTCCCATGCGCAATTCGCGGTCCACATCGGCGCCCTCGACCGGGCGGCCCGATTGCAGGCGCTCGTACAGCGCCTCCAGCACCTCGGCGGCGCGGTCGCGCGCGCCGGCCTCGCCCAGCACCGACAGCAGATTGCCGCGCCGCACGATCTGCACACCCAGTACCTGTTCGATCAGCACAAGGTGGCGGTCATGCTCGCCGCACAAATCTATCAACAGCCGGTTATCGGGGAATTCGAGTTGCAGCTCCGCAGGGGTGCTGCTGTCTTGCGGTGGTGTGAGGGCGCTGATGGCCATCCGCTCTCCTGTAGTCGCAGTCCTGGGACAAGCGTAGCCAAGATATTGCGGTCGGTGCAAGCGGGACCGCAAAGTTTTCACCCTTTTGAAACAAAAAGACCGCCCCGTGGGGCGGCCTTGATGACATGTTCGGCACTCAGATCGCGTCGACGATATTCGAACCTTCCTTGAACGGGCCGGTGGCCACGCCCTTGGGCAACGAGTCGTCGCAGACCGGCTTTCCGTGGCGATCCATCCGCTGCGACAGATAGCCCTCAAGACCGTCGTCGATGATCCAGTGCTGGCAGCCGGTCGGGTCGACCCATATACCGGCCTTGAGCTGCGACAGGTCCTTGGCGTCGATGCCGCGGTCACGGGTCTTGTCGGTGGCTTCACAGGCGGCAAGCCCACCCAGAGCCGCGAGAAGGGCGATCCCCTTGATCAGTTTCATGTCGCTCTCCTCAGTTCACACAGATGATTTCGACGCGGCGGTTCTGCGCCATGTTCGCGGCGCTGGTATTTGGCACGCGCGGATCACGCTCGCCGTAACCGCGCACATCGACGATGCGGGCGCCCGAAGCACGGCCCACCCGCGCAACCGAATTGGCCCGGTTGACCGATAGCCGCAGGTTATAGGCATCCGAGGCCCGGCTGTCGGTATGGCCGGTGATGATGTAACCGTTGGCACCCGTCTCCTGAAAGAACTGACGCAGCCGCGCCTGTCCCTCGGACGAGATGCGATAGCTGTCGGTCGCAAAGAACTGGTCCGTCGGCATCGTGCCGCACAGCGCGCCCCGGCGGCAGACCGGGGTTCCGTCGCGGCGGACATGGGGGGTCATGAAACCCTCGGCGCCGTCATCCATCACCCAATGCTCGCAGCCATCGGGATCGACCCAGATGGTCGGCACATAGCGCTCGCCGATAATGGTCCGGGTGGTGCCCCCGCTGCTGGATTGTGCGACAGCCGGGGTCGTCGCAATCCCGGTCAGCGCAAGGACGGTTGCAAGCGCGGCAGCCACGCTCTTGAGTTTGAAATCAGTCACCGAAAATTCCTCACCTGGTTCCCCCACTGCCGACATGCGGCGGACAAGGGCCGCTCGCCGGACGCGAAACTGGTGCAAGCTTAGGAAAATTCGACATTTCTGTGAAGCGAAATCCACCAGATATTGTGGCGTTTTTGTCGACACTCACCAATGTTTCCCCGAAATTGTAACGAATCGGTGGCTCTCGGGCGGGTTTTGCGGGTTCGTACCGATCCGATTCTCGTCACCCCACGTGAACTGCCGATCCGGCTCTGCAAGGCGATTGAGGAGCGATTGGAAACAGAAGCGTTTCTTGCCACGCATTACTCTCGCTCCAGTTGACAATCACCATCGATCAACTCCCTGAAGCGGTGGCTTCCGCGACTCCTCCGGATCGGCTAGCATCGACGGTGCCGGGTTCCCCTCCGGGACCGGTGCGCTGTCACGGGCTGTGTGGCGGCGCTACATTTTTCTTGTCAGACGTGGGGGTATTGACATGAAAGCCTATCTGCGCGCCGGGGCTGCCCTGGCGCTAACCGCTGTCATGGCGACGTCACCCGAGGCGCAACAGCGCCCGACCAAACCGGGGTCGGATGTCCATCACATCACCATCAGCTGCTTTCGCGGACCGACCAGCAGCGTGATCTGGGATCGGCCCAACGCGGTGTTTGTCGAGGATCTGGTGCGGATGGGGTATACCTATCCCGAGGCCCATGCCATCGGCGAGCGCATCTGCCGCGATGAATGGGGCGTTGGCCAGCACGACTACATGCGCTCGTCGCTTCTTCAGATCGTGGCCAAGACGCCGCCGTCGCACTGATCCGATATCGGCTCAGGCCAGCTCGCCCGCCAGCGAGTTGGCGCCCGAGGCGACGATCCGAACGCGGGCGATCTGCCCGGCCTCGAGACCCGGATCCTGCACGTGGACCGCGTGCAGGTATTCGCTCTTGCCGACCATCTGGCCGGGCAGGCGACCGGGTTTTTCGAACAGGACACTGACCTCGCGCCCGACCATGCTGTCCTGGATCTCGCGCTGGTGGCGGGTGATCACCGCCTGCAACCGGTGCAGCCGGTCGTCGGCCTCGGCCGGGTCGACCTGCGCGCGCTCGGCCGCCGGAGTGCCGGGGCGGGTCGAATACTTGAAGGAATAGGCATAGCCGTACCGCACCTCTTCCACCAGATCGAGCGTGGCCTGGAAATCGGCCTCGGTTTCTTCGGGGAAGCCCACGATGAAATCGCCCGACATCAGGATGTCGGGACGCGCCGCCCGGATACGCTCGATCAGCCGCAGATAACTCTCGGCGGTATGGCTGCGGTTCATCCGCTTCAGGATCTTGTCCGACCCCGCCTGCACCGGCAGGTGCAGATAGGGCATCAGCTTGGCGCAGGCGCCATGCGCCTCGATCAGGTCGTCACTCATGTCATTGGGATGGCTGGTGGTGAACCTGATACGCTCCAGCCCGTCGATCTTGTCCAGCTCCCAGATCAGCCCGGCCAGTGTCATGTCGCCGTTCGGCCCCGCGCCGTGATAGGCATTGACGTTCTGGCCCAGCAGCGTGATCTCGCGCACGCCGCGTTCGACCAGTTCGTTGGCCTCGCGCAGGATGCGGTCGGCGGGCCGGCTGACCTCGGCACCGCGGGTATATGGCACCACGCAAAAGGCGCAGAACTTGTCACAGCCCTCTTGCACCGTCAGGAACGCGGTCGGGCCGCGCTTCGCCTTGGGGCGGCCTTTCAGCTTTTCAAACTTGTCTTCCTCGGGGAAATCGGTGTCCAGCGCCTTTTCCCCGGCGCGCGCCTTGGCCTCCAGTTCCGGCAGGCGGTGATAGCTTTGCGGCCCGACCACCAGATCGACCAGCGGCTGGCGGCGCATGATCTCTTCACCCTCGGCCTGGGCCACGCAGCCCGCAACCCCGATCTTGAGATCGGGTTTGGCGGCCTTCAGCCCCTTGAACCGGCCCAGTTCGGAATAGACCTTTTCCGCTGCCTTTTCCCGGATATGGCAGGTGTTGAGCAGGATCATGTCGGCGTCTTCGACGCTTTGCGTCTCGACATAGCCCTGCCCGCCAAGCGCCTCGGCCATGCGCTCGCTGTCATAGACGTTCATCTGGCAACCATAGGTCTTGATAAACAGCTTCTTGGGGTCGGACATCGGACGGACCTTTGTTTTCGCGGGATCAGCGGCGGCCTCTACAGGGTTCGGGCGCCGCTTGCAATGCACGCGCAATTAACCGAAGTTGGCCCAGAATGCCAGACAGGCAAAGACGCAAGGCAGGCTGGACAGGCATGGAATACGCCTCACTCGATCATTTCCTGAAAACCGGGGCCGAGGCCCTGGCCAAGGGGCCGGTGGCGATGATCTTCGTCGAGGACGATGTCGAACTGGCCACCACCATGCGCCACCATATCCAATGCGGGTTCAAATCGGTGCTGGCGCTGATGCCCGATGCCTTTACCCTGCCCCCCGACGTGGAAAACCGGGTCCATCGCATCCCCTTCGATTGCGGCCCGCGCCTGGCGGTGACCAATGCCATCAACCGCATCATCGCCGCGGCGCCGGGCATCTGGATGTATTACTGCTTCAACGCCGAATACCTTTTCTATCCGTTCTGCGAGACCCGCAGCATCGGCGAGATGCTGGCCTTTCACGGCGAAGAGCGGCGCGATGCCATGCTGACCTATGTCATCGACCTCTATGCCGACGACCTCAGCGCCTTTCCCATCGGGGTCTCGCTCGACCGCGCCTTTCTGGACAGATCCGGCTATTACGCCCAGGCCCGCAAGGACCCGGAAACCGGCCATCCGCGCGAACGGCAGCTCGATTTCTTCGGCGGCGTGCGCTGGCGCTACGAGGAACATATCCCCAAGGACAGCCGCAAGATCGACCGCATTTCGTTGTTCAAATCGGCGCCCGGCCTGCATCTGCGTCCCGATCACACTTTCGACGACCAGGAATACAACACCTATGCCTGTCCCTGGCATCACAACCTGACGGCGGCGATCTGTTCCTTCCGCACCGCCAAGGCGCTGAAGAAGAACCCCGGATCAACCTTCGAGATCCACAGCTTCCGCTGGCACAACTCCACCCCCTTCGAATGGCATTCCCGCCAGCTGCTCGATCTGGGGCTGATGGAACCGGGACAGTGGTTCTGATCCCGGCCTGTCCCTTCATTTCGCCATAAATACTCCGGGGGAGGCGCGCCAGCGCCGGGGGCAGCGCCCCCTCTAGCGTCGCAGCAGCACCGGGAACCAATCCTCGCGCAGGCGCTGACCGGGCATCATGTCGTGCCCCGGATAGGGCGGCGAGGTACGACCGGGACGCTCCACATAGCGCGCGTCATCCCCAACCAGCCGGAGCGAGAAGGCGCGGCGCCGCGAATTGCTGGTATTGCCGCGCGCGCCGTGCAGGGTGCGATAGTCAAACGCCACCGCATCACCCGGCGCCATCTCGAACTCGACGATCCGCATCCCCTCGGCCTCGGGGTCGGGCACCGGCATGTACTGGCCTTCATCGGCAAAGAACCCCTCTTCGGACACCCAGCGGGTCGGCAGAACCTCCTTCTCCCAGCGATGCGACCCGGCCACACAGCGCAGCGTCGCCTCGGTCACCGGGTCCAGCGGCGACCAGAAACTGACGGTCTGCCGCCCCTCGACAAAGTAATAGGGCCCGTCCTGGTGCCAGGGCGTCGCCATCGAGGTGCCCGGCTCCTTGACCAGCACGTGGTCGTGGAACATCTGCACGGTTTGCGACCGCATCAGGTCGGCGGCCACCTCGGCGGCGGGCGAGGTCTCGATCACCTCGCGAAACTCTGGGATACGTTCCCAGTTGCAATAATCGTCAAAGAACAGGCCCGTATGCCCCTCCTTGCGGTTTTCCGAGGCATAGGGACCGGGTGCCGCCATGTTGGCGGCAATCCCGGCGCGCAGGGCCTCCACATGATCGGCGAACAGGCCCCGGACCAGCACGACACCGTCGCGCTGAAAGGTCTCGATCATCTCGGGCGTGACAAGCGGGTGCGGCATGGCGATCTCTCCGGGGCTGATGTCCTGCCTCTTTCTGCGCATGACGGGAACTTCTGTTCAAATCATATCTTTCTAACTAATAAATAGATTGATGTTATATCTCACTTTGCGCCAATACGAATATGTCTGTGCCGTGGGCCGTCATGGCAGCCTGTCGGCCGCCGCCGCCGCGTTGAACGTTTCCCAGCCGGCACTGTCTGCCGCACTGGCCAAGATCGAGACGCATCTGGGCCAGCCCCTCTTCATCCGCAGGCGAGGTTCGGCCATGGCGGTGACCCCGGCAGGGCGCGATTTCATCACCGCCGCCGAGGCGCTTTTGTCCGACGCGGCCCGGATCGAGGATCCGGCCCATCCCCGCCCGGCCAAACGACAGCTGCATCTGGGCTGTTTCACCGATCTGGCACCCTTCCTGCTGGCCCCTGCCCTGCACGCGCTGCGCCGGGCGCTGCCGGATGTGACGATCAGCACCCGCGCCGACGGGTTCGAGGCGCTGATTTCGGCGCTGCTCAAGGGCCAGATCGACCTGGCGCTGACCTATGATCTGGGGCTGGATGCCGGGTTTCACCGCCAACCGCTCTATCGCAGCCACCCGCAGGCCCTGATGTCTCCCTACCATCCGCTGGCCCGGGGCGCCGACCCCGACCTGAAGGCGCTGACCGGGCATCCGCTGATCCTGTCGGACGAGGGCCTATCGGCGCAGCACATGCTGGGTCTCTTTCGACGGCATGGATTGTCGCCGCTGGTGGCGCACCGGGCCGCCACGCTGGAACTGTTGCGCAGCCTCGCCGCCCATGGCGAAGGCGTCGGGATCAGCTATGCGGCGCCCGCTCACGCCACCAGCTATGACGGCAGACCGCTGCTCAGTCGCCCGATCGCCGGGGCGGATTTGACAGAATCCGTGATCCTTGTCCGGCACGGCACCGGCGCGGCGGACGCAACCACCGCGCGGGCGGCACAGGTCTTGACGGATTTGTTCGGCGCGGGCTGATCAGCCCTTGCGCCGCAACCGGATCACCACATCGACCGAGGCGATTTCGACCCCGTCGGGCGCTTCGGGCAGGCGCTGGATCACCAGCTGGTCCGAAGGCGCGTCCGACAGCCGCCCCTCGTCCTCCCAAAAGAAATGCGGGTGATCGTGGGTATTGGTGTCGAAATAGCTTTTCGAGCCATCCACCGTGATCTCCTGCAACACTCCGGCCTCGCAAAAGGCGCGCAGCGTGTTGTAGACGGTTGCCAGCGACACGGCGGCACCCTTGGTCCGGGCGGCGTCGAACAGGCTTTCGGCGGTCACATGGCGGTGGCGGCCATCGCCCACCAGCAACTCGGCCAGCGCCACGCGCTGACGGGTCGGGCGCAGCCCGGCATCTACCAGCCAGTCGGTGGCGATTTCCTGAGAATTTAGCGTCATCGGTCCCGTTCCGTTGCGGCTAACGGTATATATAAAGTGCGCGCAGCGTAAAACTCAAATGAAATTCATTCGCATCTGGCTGTGGACCTGCGACCACAGATCCCTTTGCCGCCCTTGCGGGACAAGCTTTGGCGATGCTAGAGGGGTCCAGCTATGCTAGACAGACCCACAGGCAGGAGAGACAGGCAGATGGCCCAATACCCGAGCAGCTTTGACAAGGACGAACTGCTGAAATGCGCTCGTGGCGAGCTGTTTGGTCCCGGCAATGCACAGCTGCCGGCGCCGCCGATGCTGATGATGGACCGGATCACCGAGGTGTCCGCCGATGGCGGCGCCCATGGCAAAGGTCACATTCGGGCCGAGTTCGACATCACCCCCGACCTGTGGTTCTTTGACTGCCATTTCCCCGGCAACCCGATCATGCCCGGCTGCCTTGGCCTGGACGGGCTGTGGCAACTGACCGGCTTCAACCTTGGCTGGCGCGGCTGGCAGGGGCGCGGCTATGCGCTGGGTGTGGGCGAGGTCAAGCTGACCGGCATGGTGCGGCCCGACCGCAAGATGCTGACCTACAAGGTGGATTTCACCAAGGCGATCCAGACCCGCCGCCTGACCATGGGCGTTGCCGACGGCATCGTCGAGGCCGATGGCGAGGTGATCTATCAGGTCAAGGACATGAAGGTCGCGCTCAGCGAAAGCTGAGAAACCACATTTCTTCCGGGATTCCAAAAAGCCTTTCTGACAAGGCAAGCCGAACCCACGGCGCAACATGCGCGCCTTTCGCGGATTGAGTACCCGAAAGGCACGTTTCTTTTTTGTGTACAGGTACCGACCTCTGCCTCGTCTAGGCGTAGTATCCGGGCTAAGACAAACATTGAGGCACAGAATGTCCACACCCAAGAACGGCGTCGCGTTTTGCGAAGCGGCAATCCAAAGGCAGAAGGATTACTGTCTGGAAAAGAATATCTATCCTCGATGGCCGGGGATAGCGGACAGGATGCTAGAGCGTCGCCCCGAGTTGCTCGACGCCTATGCTGATATGGCCCATACCCTGAAGGGAGACGATCGCGCCGCAGACGTCTTTGTTGATGCCTTGCTTTGCACCGTCTGCGTCTGGGACCCGACCAGCACTCAAGAAATGCGCGAAGCCAAGTCGCGGCTGGCAGAGGTAAACCAGAAGATCGCGGATCTGGCCGACACGCTTAGTGCTTACCTGCGGGAACGTTCACAGCTGGAGAATACGAACTCCTTTGGGGGCAACACACATTATCACATCGTGAATGTGGTCATCAGGGCGGCTCGGGGAAACTATTCGTTCAAATGGAATGTCGAGCCGGAACTGAACGCTCTTACTTCAAGGTTCGACTTGAAGTACTGGCCGGACCTTTCCGACATTGCGACCGAGATCGCGGTCGACGCGCAAAACGCGGAGATCGAGATAGACAACAGCATAACGGCTGCGGCCTTGGCGAGCCGCAGAGGCTCCAAAGCTGATTTCTGCCGCGCTCTTTTTGAGCGCGTCAACGCCGAGACCTGTACTGCTTCACCATGCCTGCCTCGCGGTTTTCACCTCAAGGATGACACTTGGGCCGCTCTCATAAACTGCCTCCTCGATCTGCCGCCAGAGGACATGGTTGATGGACCATACATCAAACGGCAAAGGCAGGGGACGCGCAAACTTGTCGGGCGCTAAAACACGCACCAGCTCTGTCTTACATCTCCATCCTTCAGAGCCCGCTAAGGCATAAGAAAAGCAGGGAGCACACCCATGCGCCGTGTCGTCGCCAGCGAGGAAATGGCCGAAAACAGGTTCCGCAACCGCCTCAGCGCCCTTTCCAGACCGGATCGCGTTTCTCTGCAAAGGCGCGGGCGCCCTCCAGCTGATCCTCGGACGAATAGAGCACATCCACCGTGCGCAACTGCCTCTTGGTGATCTTGTTCATCGTGTCCTGAAACCTGGCATCCTCGGCCTCGCGCACGATCTCCTTGATCGCGGCATAGACCAGCGGCGGGCCACTGGCCAGCAGGCGTGCCAGTTCCCAGGCGCGGTCCATCAGCTGCGCGCCCGGCACGATCTCGTTCACCAGGCCCCAGCGATGCGCCTCCTCGGCGTCGAACCAGCGCCCGGTCAGCAACAGCTCCATCGCGATGTGATAGGGGATGCGCTTGGGCAGTTTCACGCTGGCCGCATCGGCCACCGTGCCCGAGCGGATCTCGGGCAGCGCGAACGTGGCGTGCTCGGCGGCGATGATCATGTCCGCCGACAGCGCCAGTTCCAGCCCGCCGCCGCAGGCGATGCCGTTGACGGCGGCAATCACCGGCTTGTTCATGTCGCGCAACTCCTGCAAGCCGCCGAAACCGCCGACGCCATAATCGCCATCCACCGCATCGCCATCGGCCGCCGCCTTCAGGTCCCAGCCGGGGCAAAAGAACTTTTCGCCGCCGCCGGTCAGAATCGCCACCCGCAATTCGGGATCGTCGCGGAACTCGCGGAATACCTCGCCCATGATCCGGCTGGTGGCCAGGTCGATCGCATTGGCCTTGGGCCGGTCCAGCGTCACCTCGAAAATGGCGCCGTCACGGCGCGTCTTGATGGGGGTCATCGGTCAGCCCTTTCTGATCAGTGCATCTACCGCCACCGCCCGGTCCGGCGTGGCAAGGAGCGGGTTGATCTCAACCTCGCCCAGTGTTTCGGCATGGGCAAGCACATAGTCCTGCACCGCCGCGACAGCCTCCAGGATCGCATCCATATCCGCGCCCGGCTTGCCGCGATAGCCCGCCAGCAGGGGCGCGATGCGCAGCTGCTCCAGCCCGGCGCGGATAGCCTCGGGCGCGGCAGGCACCAGCAGCGACACGGTATCCCGCATCAACTCGGTCAGCACCCCGCCCGCCCCCAGCGTCAAAACAAACCCGTGTGCCGGGTCGCGGACGACGCCCACCAGCAACTCGGCCGCCGTGTCGCTCACCATCTCCTCGACCAGCACCTCGGCTGTGCCGATCTCGGATGCAACACGCGCGATATCCGCCGCCGCCACGCCCAGCCGTACCGCGCCATGGTCCGATTTATGCGCCAACCCGACGCCCTTGACCGCAAAGGGCCCGCGCAGCCCCTCCACCGCCTGCGCCATCCCGTCAGCACGCGCGGTCCGGTTGCGCGGCACCGCCAGCCCATGCGCCGCCAGCGCCGCCTTGGCCGCACCCTCGTCCAGCAACCGCTCCGCCGCGCCCTGCCCCGGCAGGCACAGCGGCACCGGATCGGGCGCGCGCAGGCTGGCCGCCGCCTCGGCCGCCGCCAGCGCCTCGCGCAGGCCCATCAGGGGCACCACGCCGCCCGCCATCAGCTCGGCCGCCACATCCGGCGGCATCAGTTCTGGCAGCGTCGCCACCACGGCAAAGGGCGCCCCGGTCTCGGCCCGCACCCGCAGCGCCGCCTGGGTGGCGCAGGCCCAGTCGCTGGCATCGGTCACCGGATAATCGACAATCGAAACGGTCAAGGCGATGCCCTCACCGGTCATCCCGGACCAGGCCGCCGCCATCGCATCGGTGTCGCGCCAGATATAGGTGTGGTAATCCAGCGGATTGCTCAGCGCCACCATCGGCCCCAGCGCCGCGCGCAACCGCGCCCGCTGGTCCCCGCTCAGCGGTGGAAAGCGCAGCCCGCCGCCCTCGGCCATATCAGCGATCAGGCTCGCCTCGCCTCCCGAACAGCTGATCGAGGCAATGCCCCGCCCGGCAAGCGGCCCGCAGCTATGCAACAGTTTCAGCGTCTCCAGCAGATCGGGCAGCGCCCGCAGGCGCGGGATGCCCAGACGGTCCAGCAGCGCCTGCGCCCCAGCATCGCTGCCCGCCAGAGACGCCGTATGCGACACCGTCGCCTGCCGCGCCTGTTCCGAGGCCCCGACCTTTAGCGCCACCAGCGGCACGCCCCGCGCATGGGCCTTGGCCGCCAGCGCCTCCCAGTCGCGCAGATCGCCGAACCCCTCGATATGCAGGCCGATGGCGGTCACCCGGGGGTCGTCCAGCAACCCCATGGCAATCCGCGCCTGACCGGTCTGCGCCATGTTCCCGCAGGTAACCACATAGGCGATGGGCAGGCCGCGCTGCTGCATGGTCAGGTTGATCGCGATGTTCGAACTTTGCGTCAGGATGGCCACGCCGCGTTCGACCCGGCTGCACCCATGCTGATCGGGCCAGAGTAGCGCCCCATCGAGCGCATTGACGAAGCCATAGCAATTTGGGCCCAGGATCGGCATGTCACCCGCCGCCGCCACCAGCGCGGCCTGCAGGTCGCTCCCGGTCTCGTCCTCGGCCAAAGCCTCGGAAAAGCCGCTGGCGAAACAGACCGCCCCGCCCGCCCCCATGGCCGATAGCAGCGCCACCGCCTCGACGGTGGCATGCCGGTTGATGCCGATAAAGGCCGCATCGGGCGCGCCCGGCAGATCCTCCAGCCGGGCAAAGGCCGGATATCCCTCGACCTCTGCCGCCTTGGGATGCACCGGCCAGATGGCACCGCCGTAACCCATGCGCCGGCACTGCACGATCACCTGACGACACCAGGCGCCGCCCCCGATCACCGCGATCGAGCGCGGCTGGAACATGCGCGACAAGCCCTTGCTCATGACAGGCCCCCTGCCCTTTCACTTTGCCGAAAATACTCCCGCCGGAGGCGTCGCGCTTCAGCGCGAACCCGACCACGCGCCATCACGCCCCCAGCGGACGCAGCAGGTCGCGGCTGATGATATGGCGCTGGATCTCGCTGGTGCCGTCCCAGATCCGCTCGACCCGTGCATCACGCCAGAACCGCTCGATCGGGAAATCGTCCATCAGCCCCATGCCGCCGAAAATCTGCAGCGTGGTGTCGGTGACCCGCGCCAGCATCTCGCTGGCATAGACCTTGGCGCTGGCGATCTCGCGATTGGCCGGCAGGCCCTGGTCCAGACGCCAGGCGGCGGCCAGGGTCAGCCAGTCGGCGGCGTCGATCTCGGTGATCATGTCGGCGATCTGAAAGCTGACGCCCTGGAACTTGCCGATGGCCTGCCCGAACTGTTCCCGCTCCGCCGCATAGTTCAGCGCATAGTCGAACACCCGCCGCGCGCGACCCACGCTCATGGTGGCAACGGTGATCCGGGTGGCATAAAGCCATTCGTTCATCACCGCGAACCCGCCATCGACCTCGCCCAGTACCTGCGCATCCGGCAGGCGGCAATCGTCGAATTCCAGCACCATGTTCTTGTAGCCGCGGTGGCTGACCGAGCGGTATCCGTCGCGGATGGTGAAACCGGGCGTACCCCGGTCGACCAGAAACGCCGTGATACGCTTCTTTGGTCCCTTGGGCGTCATGTCCTCGCCTGTTGCGATAAAGACGATGATGAAATCGGCATGATCGGCGCCCGAGATGAAATGCTTGGTCCCGTTCACCACCCAATCGCCGCCATCGCGCACGGCCGAACATTTCATTCCCCGCACATCCGACCCGGCGCCGGGTTCGGTCATCGCCAGCGCATCCATCCGCTCGCCGCGGACTGCGGGCAACAGATAGCGCTCGCGCTGCTCGCCCTCGCAGGCCATCAGGATGTTCTGCGGCCGCCCGAAGAAGTGGTTGAGCGCCATCGAACCCCGCCCCAATTCCCGCTCGACCAACGCGAATTCCAGATGCGACAGGCCCGCGCCACCCACCTCCTCGGGAAAGTTGCAGGCATAAAAGCCCAGCTCGATCGTCTTGCGCTTGATCTCGTCGGCGATCTCCTTGGGCACCTCGCCGGTGCGCTCCACCAAATCCTCGTGGGGATAGATCTCCTTCTCCACAAAGCTGCGAACGGTAGAGACGATCATCTCCTGCTCTTCGCTCAATCCGAAATGCATGGCACGGGCTCCTGTTGCGGTTTGAAACAGGAAATCCCGGCTTGCGCGCCGCTATCGTGCAGGGTTAGTCATTCATCATGCAAGATCGGACAAATACTTCGGCACAGACTCAGGTTTACGATGTGCTGTTGTTCGACAATTTCTCGAACCACTGCCTGGCCAACACGGTCGAACCGATGCGCGCCGCCAACATGCTGTCGCGCCAGCCGCTCTATGCCTGGCGTTTCTTGACCCCGGACGGGGCAGCGGTGCACAGCTCCTCGGGCCTGCAGGTGGCGCCGCATGACCGGCTGGATGCGGGCCGGGGCGCGATGCTGCTGGTGATGCCCTCCTATGGGTTTCGCGACCTCGAGGGCTGGGCCACCCAACGCGCGCTGCGGGCGGCGGCGCGGCGTTATCCGGTGCTAGCCGGGCTCGATACCGGCAGTTGGCTGCTGGCGCGGGCGGGGCTGCTGGACGGGCACCGGGCCACCATCCACTGGGAGGAGCTGACCCGCTTTGCCGAGACCTTTCCCCAGGTCGAGACCCTGCGCGAACGCTTTGTGCTGGACGGGGCGCGCATCACCTGTTCCGGGGCGATGGCGGCCTTTGACCTGATCCTGCACCTGATCGGGCGCGACCACGGCCAGTTGCTGGCGCTGGAGGTGGCGCAGCTGTTCATGACGCGGGATTCGGCGCGTTCCCATGCCGCCCCCGCCGGGGGCGGCACCCGGCAGGTGAACCGGGCGGTGATGGTGATGCAGGACACGCTGGAACAGCCCCTGCCCATCGCCGAGATCGCCCGGCGCGCGGGCTGTACGCAAAAGACGCTGGAAACCCGGATGCGCGCGGCCTTCGACGCGACGCCGCAAACGGTCTATCGCCGGCTGCGCCTGAACCTGGCGCACAAGCTGGTGACCGAGACCGACCTGCCCGTGTCCGAGATCGCGACCCGCTGCGGCTATGACAATGCCAGCGCCCTGACCCGCGCCTTTCGCACCCGGTTCGGTCAGGCTCCCAGAGGTTTGCGCGCAAACGGCTGAGGGGGGGCCGGAAAACGACACGTTTTCCGGGCCGTTTTCCGGATCGGAAAACGGCTCACACCGCGGCCGTCCAGACCCGGTAACGGCCTTGTCCCGTGACCTCGCGCACCAATCCCCGGCGGGCGAACAGGTCGAGATTGCGTTGAACCGCCGCGCGCGAGGCGCCGGTCTGGGCCTCGGCCAACGGCGCGGTCACCATCGGCCAGGCGGTCAGCACCTCGATCAGCGCGGGCGGCGTCCGCCCGCTCAGATCGCCTGTCTTCTCGATTGCCCGCACGCTCCAGGCCGCCACCCGGTCCAGATGCAACAGCGCCGCCGTCACCGCCTGCGCCGCGCCGCGCAACCAGGCGGTCAGCTTCTGCTCCGCCGGACCCGCACCGCGCAACGCGCCCGGCCCGGACAGCGCCAGCGGCAGGAACAGCGCCCCACCGCGCCCCATCGCGGCGCCGTGGCGCGCCGCCATCACCGCCGCTTCAAGCCCGACCGAAGGCCCCTGCCCCAGCATGATCCAGCAATGAAACAGCATTGCCGCCCGCGTCGCCGGATGCAGCGCCGCCGCCTGCGCCATCACGTCGCCCAGATCGGCCACCGCCTCGGGCACCATGTCGCCCTCGACGCCAGCGCGGTCCAGGAACCCGGCCAGCCCCTCGGCCCAGCCGCCCAAGTCCGGCGCGGGGCCTCCGCTCAGCCGGCGCACCGCCCAGCCGGCGCGGGCCAGCGCCTGCGCATCCTCACCCGTTGCGCCCAGCCGCAGCCCGGTCCACAGCGCCAGCCGCTCGGCCCCGATGCGGTCGCCTGCCCACCAGCCCAGATCGGCCACTTCGAGCAACGCCAGCCGATGCACCCATTGGCGCGGCCCGGCGCGCAGCCGTTCGTCCAGCGCCCCGAATCCCAGCGCAAGATCGGCCAGATCACCCGACAGCGCATCCTGCGCCGCACGCCATTCGACCGGATCGAACAAGGGTCTGGGCGCGGCACGCGGCGTGGGAAACAGCCCCTCGCCCTCGCCCGGCTCCTGCGCGGGCAGGAACCACAGATCGTCCTCCTCGACCGGGTCGCCGTCATAGAGGCCGGGGATCCCCTCGGCCTCGTCATATGGGTCGGGCTTGCGTGTCATGCCCAGATCATAGCGCCGCGCGATACGCCCGCAAAGCGGTGCTCATCCGCGCCGCGCCTTCTGCTCGGCCACGTTCTGCGCCACCATCGCCTTGTATAGCGCCCGGATCCGCCGGGTCACCGGCCCGGCGCCACCGCCCGCGCCGATCACCCGCCCGTCGATCTCGGCCACCGGGGTCTGGGCGCCAAAGGTACCGGTCAGAAACGCCTCATCCGCGCCATAGGCCTCGTAAAGCGAGAAGTTCTTTTCGAACACCGGGATGCCCGCCTCGCGACACAGCGTGATCACATTGGCCCGCGTCACCCCGTTCATGCAGTAATCCCCGGTCGAGGTCCAAACCTCGCCCCGCCGCACGATGAAGAAATTGCAGGCATTGGTGGTGTTCACAAACCCGTGCGGGTCCAGCATCAGCGCCTCGTCGGCGCCCGCCTGCTCGGCCTGCAAACAGGCGATCACGCAGTTCAGCTTGGAATGGCTGTTGAACTTGGGGTCCTGACTGTGCGGCAGCCCGCGCACCTGCGGCACCGAGGCAAGCCGGATCCCCGTTCCCTGCACCCGCTCGGAGGGCACCGAATGTTCGACGATCGCCACGATGGTCGGCCCCCATTTCGACAGGCCCGGATGCTGGAACGGTTTCGCCTTGCGCCCGCGCGTGATCATCAGCCGGCAATGGGCATCGCCAGTCATGCCATTGGCCGCCGCCGTGCGGTCCAGGATGGCGCGGATCTCCTCAGGCGTCTTGCCGATCTCCAGTGCCACAGCCTTGCACGAGTTGAAGAGGCGATCCATATGCGCGTCGAAAAACGCCCATTCCCCGTCATAGAGCCGCATCCCCTCCCACATGCCGTCGCCCAGCATGAAGCCGCTGTCATAGACCGAGACCTTGGCCTGGTCCCGGTGCACCAGTTCGCCATCCACATAGATCAGGATATCGCTGTTGCGTGCGTCGGCCTCGGCATCATGGGTGGTGCGGGCGGCCGTGTCTGGTTGGGGGGTCGTCATCTGATGGTCCTGACTGCTGTATCCGGTCCCGACCCTAGGCGCAGCGCGCATCGTTGGAAAGCGTCAGTTGCCCGCAGGCCGATGATGCACCGGTACGAAACACCCGACGTGATCAGGGCCGCGCGGTCACGGCATCTGAAGGTGGAGATGCACCGGATCATCTGACCCGGGCCTCAGAACGACAAACAGGTTGGCGAAGGCCCTCTGATCAATGCTCATGTCCTCAGACAGGCCAAGCTTCGTCAGAATGCGTGGAATGGTCTCGGCATGGCCGACGATCAAGACCGTATCTGCCTCGTGATCGAATTCCAGAACGTCCAGCAGGCCGGCAACATCCTCTCTGGGCAATGCACTTGCCTCAAGCCCGAGCGCATCCGCAATGATCCCACCGGTCTGCCGGGTGCGCAGCGCGTCCGAGGTGATGATCGCATCCAGACCGACATGGCGCAGCATCTCAGCCCAAGCCAGGGCGCGCTGCCGTCCCTCTGGTGTCAGCGCGGGATCGGCCCCGGACAATTCCTTTTCCGCATGTCTGATCAGATAGACAGCTTCCTGAGCAGCGGCGGGCAGTCCCGTCAGGGCAAGCAGCAGAGCAACCAGGAACATGGGCATGGATCGGTCCCCTTTGGTTTTCCATCGTCGAGCCTATGCCCAAGCATAGGCCCCGGGGGTCATGCGACGCCACCCCTCGCCCGACGCCGGGGGACATGATCACAGGGACGCCGCCGAGCGCGACGCTTGATCGTATAACCCCGAGACGCTACGCAGCACCCGTGCGACATGGCTGATCTCGTCATAATCGCGGTCGGTCGCCTCGGCCGCGTCCAACAGACAGGCCTTGCGCACGTCGCGGTAGGCCTCGCAGACCTTCCGCCCCTGATCGGTGGTGGAATAGAACATCTCCTTGCCCACCTTGCGGCCCGTCACCAGATCCGCCTTGGCCAGTTTCTTGAGCGCGTAATTGACGGTGTGATTGTCCTCGACATTCAGCATGAAGGCGATGTCGGACAGCCGCTTTTCCTTGCCGCGATGGTTGACATTGTGCAGCACCAGAATGTCGAGCGGGTTGAAATCCTTGTAGCCCACCGCCTTCATGCAATGGGTCATCCAGCGCGAGAACGCGTTATAGGTCATCGTCATCGCGTATTCGAGTTCGCTGAACTGCCAGCCCTGATCGGTACCGGCCAGGTGATCGGACGAGACGATGGGGGTCGAGGTCGGCTTTGCGGGGCCGGAGGGCTGGGATTTCTGGCTCAAGGTCAGGGTCCAATCGGCTTGAAAACATCCGTCTCAGCCTACGAAACCCTGACAATATCCACAAGAAACGGCGTCAAGATTACAGCAAATCGGCGCCATTCTCGGCGGCAGCACTGGATTGGCAAAACCTGCGGTATCCCCGACCGAGTCGCCATACCGTTGGTTATGACGCAACCCGGATTCTTCTTTCGATACATCATACCTCTGCTTCTTGCGCTCAAAATTATTAGTTTTTGCTCACTACTTGGAGAGTCGTGGATCTGATCCATCATACGTGATAACTTTCTATTATCATGTCTCTTGGCAGACAGGCCGGAATCTGCCACCCTCGCCCCCATGAAACCCGCGATACCGCAGCCTTTGACGCCCCCTTCCCTCGCCGACAGCGACCGTCGGGCGCTCAACGATCTCTACGTGCGCGGCACGCCGGAAAACACGCTGCGCGCTTACGAGCGGGACCTGCTCTATCTCACCGCCTGGAAACAGCTCAGCTTTGGCGCAGCGCTGGCCTGGCCCGAACAGCATGAATGCGCGCTGCGCTTCATCCTCGATCACAGCCGCGACCTGAGCGACGCGACCGGCCCCACCCGAGAAGTGGCCGAGGCGCTGATCGCGCGTGGCCTGCGCCGCTCGCTGACCTGCCCGGCCCCCGCGACGCTGAACCGGCGCATCGCCTCGTGGCAGGCCTTTCACCGGATGAAGAACCTCGACAGCCCGTTTGACAGCCCGCTGCTGAAACAGGCCCGCGCCAAAGCCCGGCGCGCAGCGGCGCGGCCCACGACGCCAAAGTCGCGCAACCCGATCACCCGCCCTGTTCTGGAGCAGCTGCTCGCCACCTGCCGGGGCTCGCGCCGCGATTGCCGTGACCGGGCGCTGTTGATGCTGGGCTGGGCCAGTGGCGGCCGCCGCCGCTCCGAGATCACCGCGATCCGGGTCGAGGATGTCTCGCTCAAGGATTTCGCAATCGAGGGCATCGTCTGGTTGTCGCTGGTCGAAACCAAAACCACCCGGCGTGGCGCAACGCCCCGACTGGTGCTCAAGGGCCGTGCTGCGCAAGCGCTGGTGCACTGGCTGGAGGTATCCGGCCTCACCGACGGCCCGCTGTTCCGCCCGGTGTCGAAATCCGACCGTGTGCTGACCCGCCGCCTGACCCCCGACGCCGTCTATCAAATCCTGCGCCACCGGTTACAGCTTGCCGGGTTGCCACCGGATTTCGCCACACCACACGGGTTGCGCTCGGGCTTTCTGACTCAGGCAGCACTGGACGGCGCACCGATTCAGGCGGCGATGCGGCTCAGCCTGCACCGCTCGGTGGCACAGGCGCAGCGCTATTACGACGATGTGGAGATTGTCGAAAACCCCGCAACCGATCTGCTGGGGTAAGGCGGTCTTACCCGTGGGTAAGACCGCGAACCGTCAGTCCTCTTGCAGACTGTCGATCAGTTTCGCCACCGCCTGTTCCAGCTTTTGCCGGTCGATGCGGGTGAAATCCAGATTGTACCGCAGGTCGATCCGCCCGTTCGAGGCCGAGCATTTCGCGATCCCGCTCGGGCGGCTGATTTGAAAGGTGGTCTTGGCCCGGCGGGTCTTGTCGCCGCTGGGCGCGGGCGAAGGTGTCTGCGGTTCCGGCGCCCCTGCCCCGTCGGCAAAGCCGCGCAGGATCGCGACCTCGTCCGCCGCGCTCCGCCCCGGCTGCGCCAGTAAGGCCGCGCTGACCGCCCGGACCAACCCCGGATCGCCATCCAGCTTACGTTTGAGATCGACACCCACATTGCGCGGGATTTCGTTGGGGTGCTCCAGCGACTTGCCCAGCATCATCAGCAGGCTGGCAAAAGCACGAATATAGCTGCGCTTGGTATAGCTGGCGGATTTGAACAGAACCGACACCGCCTTGTCCACATCGGCGCAATCATTGGTCGGGTCCTCGGCATAGGCGCGGGCCAGCGCGCCCATTTCGGCAAACGAGATATCCTTGCGGATCAGGTTCTCGTCCACCATGCGCCGGTATTGATCATCCGTCGGCGCATTGGCCAGAATGCCTGCCGGGATGCGCGCGAACCGTTCATCCCCGGTTTCCTCGTAGAGCGCGCGATAGGCCGACAGCCGCCGCATGCCCTGAATCAGCTCGTACCCGCCATCGGCGCGCTTCTCGACACGGATCGGGTTCGACAGTCCGATTTCGCGGATCGAGGTTTTCAGCTCGTCCAGCTCCGGGTCCGGTCCCATGGCGCGGTCGCGGGTCAACCGTTCGGCATGGACCGCATCAAGCGGCACAAGGTCGGTGATCAGCCCCTCTTTCTTCAGCCGCACCAGTTCATGCGCAAGTTGGTCGTTTTCGGCGCGGATGCGGTCCTCGGTCTCTTGCCGGTCGCGCAGCGCATCGGCATTTTCCGAGATCGCGGTCGCCATCGGGCCCCGTCGGTGTTTATCCAGCACCTTGTCGGGCACCTTGCCGACCGGGATGTCCTCCATCGCCGGCATGTCGATATCGAAGATTCTGCGCTTGCGGGTCATGCGTCATCCTCCAGCTTGGACCAGGCCGACAACATCACCTCGCGGAACTCGCGATAGGCGTTGTCGAAAGTGCCGCGCGCGCGGCGCCAGGTTTCCCGCGTCATCTCGCGGTAGTCCATTTCGTAGACCGAATTGAGGAAGCGGCCGGATTGTTCCACCGCGCGCGTCATCTCGACCGGGTGTTCCGTGACATGATGGCCGAACACCTTGCGGAATGCTTCGTACATCGCCTGATGCAGGGCATTGCCCGGTTCATAGCGGGTCAGGATAAAGCGGATCTCGGCAAAGGTCTTGGGCAGGCCGATCTTACCCGTGGGTAAGACGCCATCGAACCCGTGCGACAGATCCTCCAACGCCTCGGCCAGCTGCCCGATGAACGAGGTGGTCGAGTCATATTCCCAGTATCCGGGCCCCGACGGGATATAGAGCATGTCGGCGGCAAACACCGCATTCATCGACTGATAGCCGATGGCGGGTGGGCAATCGAACAGGATCAGGTCATAGGCATCATCGGGGATCTGATCGAGATAGCGCGACACCGCGGCAAAGAAGGACCATTCCGGGTTCAGATGCCGGTATTGCGCGCTGGCGAATTCGACAAAGGCCGCGTTGGCGCATGACGGGATCGCGTCGATCGTCGACCAGGAGCTGGGCTTGATGAAATCGCCCACCCGCAGATCGCCCAGACCCATACCGGTGATCGACGCAGGCAGTTGGCGGCGGGGCAGGGTGGTGCCGCTTTCGGCGGCGGCGGCGCGGTTGTTCATCCGCTCGGTCTCGCGGATCAGGTCGCGCGCCATGATGCCCCAAACGGTGTAATCCTCGGCCACATCCGTCAGACCCATGGAATGGCTGAGCGTTGCCTGTGGGTCGAAATCGACCACCAGCACCCGATAGCCATCCAGTGCGGCGGCATGGGCCAGATGCAGGGCGACGGTCGACTTGCCAGCGCCGCCCTTGAAATTGGCCACCGCCGCGCGGATCGCGCGCTTGCCCGCCGGGCGTGGCGGCATCAGCGACTTGCGGTTGATCTTGAGCCGGCGGCGCAGCTCGTTCACCTCTTCCAGACTGAACCAGCGCTGGCGGCCATCGGGTTCGACCTCGCCACCGGGCAGGGTGGGATCGGCGACCAGCTTGCCGCGAAAGGTCGACTGGTTGACGTTGAAGATCAGCTCGCTCACCTCCCAGCTGGAAAAGCGGCGCAGTGTCTTTTCCATCTCGGGGCTGAAGGTCTGCTGCCGGATCCAGCCTTGCAGCTTCAGCGACTGGTTGCGCAGGTGGCTCAGGTCTTCGTGCGTATACATGCCTCGGGCTTCCTTTTCTCAGGACGCTAATTATCTGTGGTTACCCATTTACGCTGTATTTGCATTTATGGCAAAAGGAAATATCATGAGAATGCGACCTTACCCGCGGGTAAGAAAGCCCTTGAAAACAGGGGGCTTCCGATTCGGGGCCAGGGCAAGCAGAGCGCCACGATTCGGCCGCGTGTCTCTGGTAACGCTCCGCAAGATATGGGGTCACATAGGCGCCGGAATACCGCCATTAGGGGGACAGAAGGGGCCGATACGGGGACAGACAGGATGTCCCCCCTCACCAGTACTTCACCCTTTTTCTTTCTTTGAAAAGGGGAAGGGGAGGGGGCCTTGGGCCAAGCCGCTTGACAGAATCGAAGCTTTGGACGCTAATTGCTCCAAGATCGGGAAAAGCGTTGAGAAGACGCCGGACCGACAACACGGGACGACAGATCCCATCGTCGAGGCAGACGGGCAGAGAGTTGGATGATGCAGATCGCAAAACCGGTCGGGCGCAATGCGTCGGCCCTCAAATACGATATCCTGTCTGCGCTGGCAGTGCATGCGCTGGCCGGTGACAAGCATCGCCAGCGGCTGATCCTGCGGCTTTCGGCGCTGATCACCACCCGGTACAACTGGCAACGCAACGAGCTTTCCATGGGCCGTGACGAGATCGCGCGACTGTGGTCGGTGGACGAACGTACCGTGAAACGCGAGATGGCCCGTCTGCGGACACTGGGCTGGGTCGCGGTGAAACGTCCGGGCGTGCGGGGCCGGGTCAGTGTCTATGAGCTGGACCTGAAACAGATGCTGCTGGACACGCGCAACAGCTGGGCCGTGATCGGGCCGGATTTCGAGGCGCGATTGGACGAGACGCCGCAAACCGAAACCGCGGGCAATGTGGTGCCCCTACATGTACCGCCCCCGCGGTCAGAGGCCAGCGACGATCCGGTCTGGACGCAGGTTCAGGCGGCGCTCCATGGGCGCGATCCGGAACTGTGGTCAAGCTGGTTCCAGCATCTGAGC
The DNA here is from genome assembly GCF_059612545.1 of Ruegeria sp. SAZD011. Lineage (NCBI taxonomy): Bacteria > Pseudomonadati > Pseudomonadota > Alphaproteobacteria > Rhodobacterales > Roseobacteraceae > Ruegeria > Ruegeria sp. SAZD011. Next base: position 128,122 of record NZ_JBXWQU010000020.1, read on the forward strand.
GAGGTGGAACGCGGCAACGGGCGTGCGGTGCTGATGGCGCCCAGCCGGTTCATGGCCGATTACATCGCCGCAAAATGGAGCGGGCGATTGCTGGCTGTCTATTCCCGCCTCGACCCCTCGATCCGGTCAATCCGGATCGAGGCGGCGGGGTAGGGGGCCTTAGCGTTTGCGCAGCGCGTCCTGAAGCGCGGCACCCAACGCGCCGGTATTGCCACCGCCCTTGGGCCCTGATTGCATCGGCCCGCGCGGGTTCCGGTCCTTGGGGCCGCCAGAGCGCGCCGATTTCTCCTGCCGGGCCGAGGCGCCGCCATCCTTGCGCATCGTCAGGCCGATCCGCTTGCGGGGTACATCAATCTCGGTGACCGTGACCTTGACCACCTGGCCGGTCTTGACCACCTCATGCGGGTCCTTGATGAAACGGTCGGCCAGCTGGCTGACATGCACCAGCCCGTCCTGATGCACCCCGATATCGACAAAGGCACCAAAGGCCGCGACGTTGGTCACGGTGCCTTCCAGCACCATGCCGGGGCGCAGGTCGGTGATATCCTCGACCCCGTCGGCAAAAGAGGCGGTCACGAAACTGGGGCGCGGGTCGCGGCCGGGTTTCTCCAACTCGGCCAGGATATCGCGCACGGTGGGCAGGCCGAATGTCTCGGTCACGAACTGTTCCGCCCGCAGGCCTTTCAAAGCGCCCTCATGCCCCATGATCTGGCGAATATCGCGGCCACAGGCGCTGACGATGCGGCGGGCGACCTCATAGGCCTCGGGGTGCACGGCGCTGGCGTCGAGCGGCTCCTTGCCGTCGCGGATGCGCAGGAAGCCTGCGCATTGCTCGAACGCGCGGGGGCCAAGGCGGGCCACCTTGAGCAGGTCGCGCCGCGCGGCAAAGGCCCCGTTCACGTCGCGATGGGCGACAATGGCCTCGGCCAGACCAGGCCCCAGCCCCGAGACATGCGCCAGCAGCGGCGCCGAGGCGGTGTTGAGGTCGACGCCGACCGCGTTCACCACATCTTCGATCACCGCCTCCAGCATCTGGCCCAGCCGGTGCTGGTCGACATCGTGCTGATACTGGCCGACGCCAATGCTTTTGGGTTCGATCTTGACCAGTTCGGCCAAGGGGTCCTGAAGTCGCCGGGCGATCGACACCGCACCTCGCAAGGAGACGTCCAGCCCCGGGAATTCGCGTGCCGCCAGTTCCGAGGCGGAATAGACCGAGGCGCCGGCCTCGCTCACCACCACCTTGGTGGGGGCCTTGACCGATTTCGGCAGCAGCTTCAGCGTGTCGGCCACCATGCGTTCGGTCTCGCGGCTGGCGGTGCCGTTGCCGATGGCGATCAGTTCAATGCCGTGTTGGGCGATCATCCGGGCGATGCTGGCCTGCGCCCCGCGCAGGTCGTTCTTGGGCTGGAACGGATAGAGCGTGTCGGTCGCCACCAGCTTGCCCGTGGCATCGACCACCGCCGCTTTGACCCCGGTGCGGATACCGGGATCAAGCCCCAGCGTGGGCCGCGCCCCGGCCGGGGCGGCAAAGAGCAAGTCCTTGAGATTGCGGGCAAAGACCTGGATCGCCTCTTCCTGCGCGCGGGCGCGCAGATCGCCCATCAGGTCGACCATCATCGACAGCGACAGTTTCACCCGCCAGGTCCAGCCGGCCACCTTGCGCAGCCATTCGTCACCGGGGCCGGAGCCACGGGTTTCCAGCCGCGAGGCCACCATGGTTTCGGCCCGCGTCGCGCCCTCGGCATCGGGGGCGATATCCAGCGTCACGATGCCCTCTTTCTGGGCGCGCAGCATGGCCAGCGCCCGGTGCGACGGCGTGGTGGCCCATTTTTCGGAATGAGCGAAATAGTCCGAGAACTTGGCGCCCGCCTGTTCCTGCCCCTCGATCACCTTGGCGCTCAGCATCGCCTCGCGGTGCAGAAACGCGCGCAACTCGCCCAGCAGGGTGGCATCCTCGGTCAGGCGTTCGGCCAGGATGTCGCGGGCGCCGTTCAGCGCGTCCTTGGGGGTGGGCACCGCCTCGGAGAGATAGCCCTCGGCCAGCGCCTCGGGTTCGGCGCGGCGGTCGGCCAGAATGGCCTCGGCCAAAGGTTCGAGCCCGTTTTCGCGGGCGATCATCGCCTTGGTGCGGCGCTTGGGCTTGTAAGGCAGATAGATGTCTTCAAGCTGCGCCTTGGTCTCGGCCCGCGCAATCGACAGCGACAGCTCGTCGGTCAGCTTGCCCTGATCGCGGATCGAGCCTAGGATCGTCTCGCGCCGCGCCTCGAGCTCGCGCAGATAGGTCAGCCGGTCGGCCAGCGTGCGCAGCTGGGTATCGTCCAGCCCCCCGGTCGCCTCTTTGCGGTAGCGGGCGACAAAGGGCACGGTGGCGCCTTCGTCCAGCAGCTTGACCGCGGCATCCACCTGGTCTGGGCGGGCATTGATTTCGGCGGCGATGGTGCGGGCGATACGGTCCAAGAAAATTTCTCCCAGATAGGTTGGAGATCCTATCTAGCCAGCGGGGCAGGGGAGGGGAAGGGGGCAGGGTGGGGCGCTGCCAAAGGTCGTTCGCTGGAGTATCAGTTGACCTTTTCCGGCGCAGGTCAAGACTATTGGAAACCGACCCGAAGAAGACCCTTGGAAACCCAGTCGATTTCCGTGCTCAAGTCGTAGTGCCGATTTCCAATCTGAAAACCTCGATCGGTTCCCGAAGCCCCTTGAGGCTCAACTCACCGCGAGATCCGACCTGGATTGTGTCCTCGACTGCAATCGCGGCTCTTGGGCTGAGAAGGATTTCGCCGTCTTCGGCTTCGTCGCAGAGTCGCGAGGCGAGGTTGATCGCTGTACCCGAGGCGGTGTAGTCGAATCGTCCCTCGAAGCCGACCATACCGACGGTCGCATATCCAAGCGATACGCCCACCCCGAAGCCAAGCCGATACCCCATGCGCTTCCATGTCCCGCACAGATCGGTCATCCGGGCGCGCATCGCGATTGCCAGTCGCACGGCTTCCCCCGCCGGATCGTCACAGGGTAGCGGATCGTTGAACAGCACCATGATTCCGTCTCCCATCCTGTGATCCACGCCCGCGCCATGGGCATTGATCAGCTTGCCCATCTCCTGGTGATATGTCTGCAAGACCTCGATGGTTTCTTCCGGTTCGGCCGTTTCGCAGAAGGCGGTGAACCCGCGAATGTCGCAGAACAATACGCCCAGAAGCGCCCGGTGGCTCGACAGCATCTTTTCCGAGCCTGAGGAGACGACAGTATCGGCCACTGCCGCTGGCAGGAACCGCTTCAGGCGGCCCATCCGCTCGATCTCGTCCACCTGTTCGCTTACCCGAGTTTCGAGCGAGGCGTTGAGTGCTTCGACTTCGGCGGTGCGGTCGGCGAGCGCACGGAATTGTCGCACATTCTCGATCGCGATCACCGCCTGGGCTGCGAAAGTTTTCACAAGGCCAATCTCGCTGTCAGAGAAAGCACTTTCAACTGGCCGGAAAAGGCCCAGCACCCCAATTGCTTCGTTTGCTCTCATGAGGGGAACCCAAAGGACAGCACGAACGCCATCATCCTCCAGGTCCCGGCGCGCTTCGACGTTTTGGATGTCCCTTGTCGAACGCCGATGGACGATCCGGGTTTCACGGACGGCGAGGCAGGCGCCGAAATCACCATCGAGGTTGAATTTGGACATTCCGACAGCGAAATTCCTGAAACTTCCCTGCAAAGCTGCAATAGTCAGTTCGGTTCGAGCCTCATCAAGAAGCACAAGCGCAGCAACAGAGGCGTTGCAAAGCTGACTTGCATTGGCGAGGATCACATCGAAAACCGGCTTTTCGTCATCGCGGTTTCGGGAAATGAGGCCGAGTATCTCACTGCTGGCCTTCTCTCGCTCCAGCCTGTCCTGCACCTCGCGGAACTGGCGTGAATTCTCGATGGCAATGACGGCCTGCGCGGCGAAGCTTTCGACCAAACGCAGTTCGGCTTCGACGAAAGGTTTGACCTCCTTGCGGCTCAGAGCAATCGCGCCAATCGCCTGCGGTCCGTTCATCAGTGGCACGATCAGCCAAGAGCGCACGCCTTCGAGGTCTACAACGTGTTTGATAACCGGGTCTTTATCGCGATAGAAATCGGTATCGCTCAGGTCGGCGATATTGATCGTGTGACCGGTGCGAATGACCTCTGGAATCGGTCGACCACTGTCCAGGGGCGCTGAACCGCCTGCGCTGAAGGCCGTTTTCTCAAACCCCCAGTAAGAGGCAATCTCAAAGTGCGTCCTAGATGCATTCGCAAGCTGCAGGGAGGCTTGGCTTGCCTCGCACAACTCTGCCGCTTGGGTGAGAATAGCCTCAAAGACTGGCCCTTCGTCATCACGCGACCTTTGAATGACTTCGAGGATACGCCGAGTAGCTTCTTCACGCCGAAGTCCGCGATGCAGTTCGACCAGCAGACTTTCCCGTTCTGAATCCTCAATCATCGCCGGTCTAGCCCACCTGAAGTCCGAATTCGACAATGGGTTAAAGCTATACAGTTGAGCAGTATCTTGCCAGCGTCTCGCGACGATCAAGCTGCTTCAAGGCCAGTTTCATTCCACATAGCCGCCGTCCGGCGCGATACCTCGGGTGCGCTTGCCCGACCATGCTGATGCGACCCGACCCGCAAGGACGAGACCTGATGCGTCACCAATGAGCAAAACGCTCTGATTTTGCACATATGATTCCGGACAGTTTCCGCGCCCTAGTCACCCACGCACGCGGATTTGCGCAGACTGGGGCAAAATGCGCAGTCTCCCTCGATTGAAACGCGGCGCGCGCCCATGTATGGGGAGCCTGTCAAATCAGAGTAACCGGTGTCGGACCAAAGGCCCGATTCCCCCGCGCCGCAATGGATGTGGCAACACACTCTCGGATCGCACGCCCCAGGAAAGGCTAGAAAAGGTAAGAGAATATGGCTGATAAAATGAACTCCGACATATTGTATACCATTGTAGACGAAGCGCCGGAGCTGGCCAGCGCCTCGTTCCTGCCGATCATCCGCAAGTTCGTTTCGGCGGCGGATATCACGGTTGGAACGCCCGATATCTCGCTGGCGGGCCGCATCATCGCGACCTTCCCCGAGAACCTGACCGCCGATCAGCGTCAGTCCGACGATCTGGCCGCCCTGGGCGAGCTGGTGAAGACGCCCACCGCCAATGTGATCAAGCTGCCCAACATCTCGGCCTCGGTGCCGCAGCTGGTGGCCGCGATCGAGGAATTGCAGAACCAGGGTTACGACATCCCGTCCTATCCCGAGGCGCCCGCCACGGATGCGGAAAAGGAGATCCGTGCGCGCTATGACGCGATCAAGGGCTCGGCGGTGAACCCGGTCCTGCGCGAAGGCAACTCGGACCGTCGTTCGGCCAAGGCGGTCAAGAGCTATGCGCAGAAGAACCCGCATTCGATGGGGGAATGGGTCTCGACCTCGAAAACCAAGGTCAGCTCGATGCCGGGCAACGATTTCTATGCCAACGAGAAATCGGCCACCATCACCGCCGCGCAGGCGGGCAAGGCGCGGATCGAGTTCATCGGCGCCGATGGCAGCGTGACCGAGCTGAAGAAGAACTGGCAGCTGGACGAAGGCACGGTTGCCGATGCGACGTTCATGTCGGTCAAGGCGCTGGGTGCCTTCCTGGCCGATGCCATCGAGGACACCAAGGCCGACGGCACCATGTTCTCGCTGCATATGAAGGCGACGATGATGAAGGTTTCGGACCCGATCATCTTTGGCCACGCGGTCAAGGCCTGGCTGGCGCCGGTGTTCGAGAAGTTCGGCGACCGCATGGCGGCGCTTGGTGTGAATCCGAATTCCGGCCTGGGCGACCTGCTGGAGCGGGTCAAGGGCGACGCCGAGATCCTGGCCGCCATCGAGGCGGTCAAGGCGGATCGTCCGGCCATGTACATGGTCGACAGCGACAAGGGCATCACCAACCTGCACGTTCCGTCTGACGTGATCATCGACGCCTCGATGCCCGCCGTGATCCGCGCGGGCGGCAAGGGCTGGGACGAGACCGGCGCCAAGGGCGACACCAATTGCGTGATCCCCGACCGCTGCTATGCGACCGTCTATGACGAGACCATCAACTTCTTCAAGGCCAACGGCGCGCTGGACGTGACCACCGCCGGGTCGGTGGCCAACGTTGGCCTGATGGCGCAGAAGGCCGAGGAATACGGGTCGCACCCGACCACGTTCGAGGCACCCGCAGACGGCACCATCCGTATCGTGCTGGCCAATGGCGACGTGCTGCATTCGCATGCGGTCGAGGCGGGCGATATCTGGCGCGCCTGCACCGTCAAGAAGGCGCCCATCGAGAACTGGATCCAGCTGGCGATGGACCGTCAGCGCCTGACCGGGTCCGAGGCAATCTTCTGGCTGGACGCAAATCGCGCCCATGACGCGCAGCTGATCGCCTATGTCAAACCGGCGCTCGAAGCGGCGGGCGTGGCCGACAAGTTCCAGATCCTGGCCCCGCGCGAGGCGACGGCGCAATCGCTCAAGACCATCACCGCGGGCAAGGACAGCATCGCCATCACCGGCAACGTGCTGCGCGACTACCTGACCGACCTGTTCCCGATCCTGGAACTGGGCACCTCGGCCAAGATGCTGTCCATCGTCAAGCTGATGCAGGGCGGCGGGCTGTTCGAGACCGGCGCCGGTGGCTCGGCCCCGAAACATGTGCAGCAGCTGGTCGAGGAAAACCACCTGCGCTGGGATTCGATGGGGGAATTCTGCGCACTGGGGGAAAGCCTGAACTTCCTCGCCGACAGCCGGGGCAATGCCAAGGCCGGGGTACTGGGCCGTGCCGCCGAGGCGGCGACCCAGGGTATTCTGGACTTCAACCGCAGCCCCAGCCGCAAGGTGGGTCAGCCCGACAACCGCGACAGCCATTACTGGTTCGCCCGCTACTGGGCCGAGGCGCTGGCGGCGCAATCCGACGATGCCGATCTGGCCGCCGAATTCGCCCCGCTGGCCAAGGCGCTGGCCGATGGCGAGCAGGCGATCCTGACCGAACTGGCCGCAGCCCAGGGCAAATCCGCCGATATCGGCGGCTATTACAAGCCTTCGGCCGAGAAGAAGGCGGCGATCATGCGGCCGTCTGCGACGCTGAACGCGATCATCGGCTGAGCCTGATGGTTTGAAAGTTCAGGGGCGCGGGGATCAACCCCCGCGCCCTTTTTCATGTCAGCCCAGACGCGGGAACACCGCCGTCTTCTTCACCGTGCTGTAGACGAAACTGGTGTCGATCGAGGCGATGCCTCCGATGGGGTGGATGCGGGTGCGGATGAACTGTTCGTAGGCATCCAGCCCCGACACCACCACCCGCAGCTGGTAATCCATCGCGCCGGTCATGATGTGGCATTCCAGCACTTCGTCGATCTGGCGCACGCGGGTTTCGAACCGCTGCACGTCCTCCTGATTGTGGCGTTCCAGCCGGATGCGGACAAAGACGGTGATCGGCAGCCCATAGGCGGCCGGGTCCACGTCGACGGCAAAACCCCGGATGGCGCCGCTCTTTTCAAGATTGCGCAGGCGGCGCAAGCAGGGCGAGGGCGAGAGACTCACCTTTTCGGCCAGGTCCTGGTTGGTCATGCGCCCGTCCTGTTGCAGGGCGCGGATGATCTGGCGATCTTTGCTATCCATTTTTGTCTTTCTTGGCAGAAACTGCCAATATTGAATATCAAGTTGGCAGAAATAGCAATCTCATCGCTGTTTGGCTTGGCTATCCTGACCGCAACACCAGATCAGGAGATCCCGCCATGACCCATGCCAAGGGCTTTGCCAGCCGCGCCATCCACCACGCCTATGACCCGCTGGACCACGAGGGCGCGCTGACGCCGCCCTTGCATCTGACCTCGACCTTTGCCTTCGAGACCGCCGAGGCCGGGGGCGAGATGTTCGCGGGCGAGCGTCAGGGGCATATCTATTCGCGCATCTCGAACCCGACGCTCGACCTGCTGGAACAGCGTATCGCCACGCTCGAAGGGGCCGAGGCGGGGCTGGCGCTGTCCTCGGGGATGGGCGCGATTACCGCCGTTCTGTGGACGCTGTTGTCGCCGGGGGATGAGGTGATCGTGGACAAGACGCTCTATGGCTGCACCTTCTCTTACATGCGGCATGGGCTGGCGAAATGGGGGGTGACCATCACCCATGTGGACCTGACCGATCCCGAGAACCTGAAAACCGCGATCAGCGACAAGACCCGCGTGGTCTATTTCGAGACACCCGCCAACCCGAACATGCGGCTGGTCGATATTGCGGCGGTGAGCGAGATCGCGCATGGCGCCGGTGCCTCGGTCGTGGTCGACAATACCTATGCCACGCCCTATCTGACCCGGCCCATCGAGATGGGCGCCGATATCGTGCTGCATTCGGCCACCAAATATCTGGGCGGTCATGGCGATGTGGTGGCGGGCCTTGTGGTGGGCGGTGCCGAGCAGATCGCCGAGATCCGCCTCTATGGCATGAAGGACATGACCGGCGCCGTCATGGCCCCGTTCAACGCGATGCTGATCCTGCGCGGGCTGAAAACGCTGGCGCTGCGGATGGACCGGCATTGCGCCTCGGCGCAGGTGGTGGCCGAATGGCTGGCCGCGCATCCGGCGGTGGGCGAGGTCTATTTCCCCGGTCTGCCGTCCTTTGCCCAGCACGCGCTGGCAAACCGGCAGATGGCCCAGCCCGGCGCGATGATCGCGTTCGAGCTGAAGGGCGGCATAGATGCGGGCCGGGCGATGATGAACCGGCTGAATATGATCGCGCGGGCGGTATCGCTGGGCGATGCCGAGACGCTGATCCAGCATCCGGCCTCGATGACCCATTCCACCTATACGCCCGAGGAACGGGCCGAGCATGGCATCAGCGACGGGCTGGTCCGGCTGTCGGTCGGTCTGGAAGAGGTCGAGGACATTCTGGCCGATCTGGCGCAGTCGCTGGACGCGCCCCAGGTTCAGGCCGCCGCCTGAGGGCGGTGGCGGCCGCGCGCCTCGGGGAGGGGCGCGCGGCCCCCGAATACCCCTGACCGGACCGATGCGCGGGGCAAACCCGGCGTTGAAATCCCGCGCCACCGGGGCAGGGAAATGATAGACTTCGCCGGACGGGTCTGATCCCGCATTGCAAGGAGAGCGCCGATGAGCACGCCGCAGGACCTTAGCCACCTCAAGACCATCGAACAGCGCATCCTGTGGCTGTCGCACTGGATGATCCACCACGCCAATCACATCCGCCCCAAGGTGGACGGGATCAAGATCGGCGGCCATCAGGCCAGCTCGGCCTCGATGGTGTCTATCATGACGGCGCTTTATTTCAGTGCGCTCAGACCCGAGGACCGAGTGGCGGTGAAACCCCATGCCAGCCCGGTGTTCCATGCCATCCAGTACCTGATGGGCAACCTCGACCGCGCGCGGATGGAGAACTTTCGCGGTTATGGCGGGGTGCAATCCTATCCCAGCCGGACCAAGGATGTGGATGACGTCGATTTCTCGACCGGTTCGGTGGGGCTGGGCGTGGCCGTGACCGCCTTTGCCGCGCTGGTGCAGGACTACATCGCCGCCAAGGACTGGGGGCAGGGCGCGCCCATGGGCCGGATGGTGGCGCTGGTGGGCGATGCCGAACTGGACGAGGGCAATGTTTACGAGACCCTGCAAGAGGGGTGGAAGAACGACCTGCGCAATTGCTGGTGGATCATCGACTATAACCGCCAGTCGCTGGACGGGATCGTGCGCGAGGGTCTGTTCGAACGAGTCGAGAAGATTTTCGACGCCTTTGGCTGGGACGTGGTGCGGATCAAGTATGGCGCGCTGCAACGGGCGGCATTTGCCGAACCGGGCGGTGACAAGCTGCGCGACTGGATCGACGCCTGCCCGAACCAGCAGTATTCGGCGCTGACTTTCATGGGCGGCGCGGTCTGGCGCAAGCGGCTGATGGAGGATCTGGGCGATCAGGGCGACGTTTCCGCCTTGCTCGACCGGCGCAGCGATGACGAACTGGCCGAGTTGATGGAAAACCTGGGCGGCAATTGCGTGGCCACCATGGCCGAGACCTTTGCCGGCATCGACCATGACCGGCCCACCTGTTTCCTGGCCTATACGGTCAAGGGCTGGGGCACGCCCATCGCGGGCCACAAGGACAATCATGGCGGGCTGATGAACAAGACCCAGTTTGCCGCCTGGCAGGCCCATATGGGCGTGCCCGAGGGGCAGGAATGGGAGCCGCTGGCCACCGTCGCCGACCCCGGTGCGCTGCGCGCCTTTCTGGACGGTGTGCCGTTTTTCGCCAAGGGGCGGCGGCGGTTCTCCGATGCCCGCCTTGCGGTGCCGGGGATCGAGATTGCGAGCGACCGCGAGATCTCGACCCAGGCCGCCTTTGGCAAGGTGCTGGACGATCTCAGCAAGGGCGACAGCGAGCTTGCGGCGCGCATCGTCACCACCTCGCCCGATGTGACGGGGACCACCAACCTTGGTCCCTGGGTGAACCGGCGCAAGCTGTTCGCGCGCAAGGATCAGGCTGACGCGTTTATCGAGCACAAGATCCCCTCGACCGCGAAATGGGAGTTCACGCCCAAGGGTCAGCATATCGAGCTGGGCATCGCCGAGATGAACCTGATGCTGCTGTTGGGGGCGGCGGGGCTGAGCCATTCGCTGTTCGGCAAGCGGCTGATCCCGGTCGGCACGGTCTATGACCCGTTTGTGGCGCGCGGCCTCGATGCGCTGAACTATGCCTGTTACCAGGATGCGCGGTTTATGCTGGTGGGCACGCCCTCGGGTGTGACGCTGGCGCCCGAAGGCGGGGCGCATCAATCCATCGGCTCGCCGCTCATCGGGATGAGCCAGGACGGGTTGGCCGCGTTCGAACCCGCCTTTGCCGACGAGTTGGCGGTGATCATGGAATGGGCGTTCGACTATCTGCAACGCGATGGCGAGGGCGACCCGGACGAGCGCACCTGGCTGCGTGACGAGACCGGGGGCAGCGTCTATCTCAGGCTCTCGACCAATCCGATCGAGCAGCCGGGCAAGCGGGTGGACGATGCCTTTCGACAGGGCGCCATCGACGGTGCCTATTGGCTGCGCAAGCCGGGGCCCAATGCCGAGGTGGTGATCGCCTATCAGGGCGCGGTGGCGCCCGAGGCGATCCGCGCCGCCGGGCTGCTGGGTGAGGCACGGCGCGATGTCGGTGTGCTGGCGGTGACCTCGGCCGACCGGCTGAACGCCGGTTGGACCGCCGCGCAGCGGGCGCGGGCACGCGGCAACCCGGCGGCGCTGTCGCATATCGAACGGCTGATGGGCGAATTGCCGCCGCATTGCCATCTGGTGACGGTGATCGACGGGCATCCGGCGACGCTGGGCTGGCTGGGATCGGTGGCCGGGCACCGGACCATCCCGCTGGGGGTGGAGCATTTCGGCCAGACCGGCACCATTGGCGATCTCTACCGCCATTTCGGCATCGACGCAGGCGCGATTGTCGGGCGGGTCGAGGGGCTGACGGCCGGTCGCCCGGGGCAACCGGCGCGGCTGGTCGGATAGGGCTTGCCCCCGCCTGCGGGAGAGTGATTAACCTGTTACAGGCTCGGGTCGCGGGTCAAGGGGGCAGGGATTTAAGGAAATCCCTGCTCACAGGATTTCACTTGAAATCCTGTGCCACCGCGCCGCCTGACCCTGGTGCGAGGAGGAGGCCATGCCGCATTTCATCGTCGACTATTCCGGCAACCTCGAGGACGCGCTGGATATCGGTGCGCTTTGCGAGGTGATCCGCGCCACCGCCGAGGGGATCGACACCTTTCCCATGCCGGGCATCCGGGTGCGCGCCTTTCGTGCCGATCACTGGGCGATTGCCGACGGCGATCCGAAACACGGGTTCATCGACATCTCGATCCGGCTGCGCGCGGGCCGCGCGCCCGAGGTGAAACAGGCCGCTGCCAACGAGGTCTTCGAAGCGGTCCGCGCCTTTGTCGCCCCGGTCATGGCGCAGCGCTCGCTGGCCCTATCGCTGGAGATGCGCGATATCGACCCGGACCTGTCGCCCAAGACCGGCTCGATCCGCGATCACCTCTGAATCCGGACCAGAGATTGCCCTAGCCCCTCTGTGCGATCCGCTGTAATTGCCGGGGATGGACAAGACGCAAAGCTATGACATTTTCCTGATCGCCCCGCCGGGGCTGGAACAGCCTCTGGCCAAAGAGGCATCCGAGTGCGGTTTTGCCGAACCGCGCGTGGTGCCCGGCGGGGTCGAGACGCGCGGGTCCTGGTCCGATGTCATGCGCGCCAATCTGGTGCTGCGCGGCGCGGGCCGGGTTCTGGTGCGGATCGGCGGCTTTCCGGCGGTGCATCTGGCGCAGCTCGACAAGCGGGCGCGCAAGTTCGCCTGGGGCGATTTCCTGCGCGCGGATGTGCCTGTTCGGGTCGAAGCGGTCAGCCGCAAGTCCAAGATCTATCACGCAGGCGCCGCCAAGCAGCGCGTCGAACGCGCCCTTGCCGAGGAACTGGGTGCCCCCATCTCGGATGATGCCGATATTCGCCTGATGCTGCGGATCGAGCGCGATTTCTGCACCTTTTCCATCGACACATCAGGCGAGGCGCTGCACAAGCGCGGCCACAAGGAGGCGGTGGGCAAGGCCCCCATGCGCGAGACCATGGCGGCGCTGTTCCTGCGTCAATGCGGGTTCGACGGGGTCGAGCCGGTGCTCGACCCGATGTGCGGCTCGGGCTCATTCGTGATCGAGGCGGCGGAATGGGCGGCCGGGCTGGCGCCGGGGCGCACGCGCAGCTTTGCCTTTGAACAGTTGGCGGGGTTCGATGCCGCCCAGTGGCAGACGCTGCGCGCCGCGGCGGGCGCGGGTGGCAGGCCCGAGAGCCTGTATTGCGGTTCGGACCGCAACGCGGGCGCCATCGAGGCCAGCCGCGCCAATGCGACCCGCGCGGGCGTCAGCGATTTCTGCGCGTTTCATCAGCGCCCGGTCAGCGATATCCGCCCGCCCGAGGGGCGGCCCGGACTGGTCATCGTCAACCCGCCCTATGGCGCGCGGATCGGCGATCAGGCGCGGCTGCGCGCGCTCTACGGCAGTCTGGGCAAGGTGCTGATGGAGCGCTTCAGCGGTTGGCGTGTCGGGCTGATCACCTCAGAGATGAGCCTGGCGCGGGCGACCCGGCTGCCGTTTCAGGCGCCCGGCCCGGTGGTCGATCATGGTGGCATCAAGGTGCGGCTTTACCAGTCGGCCCGGTTGCGCTGATAGCGCTGACAAAGCTGCTTGACGCGCGCGGGGACAAAAGGCAGATGCGTCGCGCGGGCAACCGGTCTAGTCTGACCCCAAGTCGCCCGAGACAGGAGAGACCCGTGGCCCACGAGGCACAGAAAGCCATTGCGCGCAATTCGCTGCTGATCCGGTCGTTGCCGGAACAGCATGTGGACGCCTTGTTGAATCAGGCGGTCTGGCGCAGCTATGACCGGGGCGAGACGCTGTTCCTGCAAGAGGAAAAGGCGCAGGCGATCCATGTTGTGATCGACGGTTGGGTCAAGCTGTTCCGGATGACGCCGACCGGGTCCGAGGCGGTGGTCAGCGTGTTCACCCGGGGCGAGAGCTTTGGCGAGGCGGTGGCGCTGCGCAACATGCCCTATCCGGTCTCGGCCGAGGCGGTGACCCCCTGCGACGTGATGCATATTCCCAGCCCCGTCTTTGTCTCGCTGATGCGGCGCGACCCCGAGATCTGTATCTCGATCCTGGCCACCACGTTTGGCCATCTGCATTCGCTGGTGGCGCAGCTGGAACAGCTCAAGGCGCAGACCGGCGCGCAGCGGGTGGCGGAGTTCCTGCTGGAGCTGTGCGATTGCGAGCAGGGACCCTGCGAGGTGACGCTGCCTTATGACAAGATGCTGATCGCGGGCCGTCTGGGCATGAAGCCCGAAAGCCTGAGCCGCGCCTTCTCGCGGCTCAAGGCGGCGGGGGTGACCGTTCAGCGCAACCATGCCGATATCGAGGATGTGGCGATGTTGCGCGACTATGCCGAAAGCGATCCGGCCGATAGCTGGAGCAAGTCATGACGACCCGTTTGCAGGCGGTTCTGGCAGCCATCGATAGCGCCAACAGCGCCGATCCCCGGTTGGACGAGGGGCGGCCCGAGGCGCTGCTATACGGCGAACGAATGAGCGCCGAACTGGCACGGCTGGTGCCCGATGCGCCGGATGTGTTGCAGATCGCCGCGCGCGGCCAGCATGTGGAACGCTGGAAACTGGCGCGTGCGACATACCCCGAGGGCCGCGCCGGATACCTGGCCTGGCGCCGGGCGCAGGCGGTGCATCATGCCGAGGTGGTGAGTGGGCTGATGTCCGAGGCCGGATATGGCGCCGAGGAGATAGAGGCGGCGGGCCGGATGCTGCGCAAGGAAGGCATCAAGCGCGACGCGCTGGTGCAGGCGCTGGAGGATGTGATCTGTTTCGTCTTCCTGCGTTGGTATTTCGCACCCTTCGCGGCCAAGCACAGCCCGGAGAAGGTGCAGGACATCGTCGAAAAGACCGCGCGCAAGATGTCGGCGCCCGCGCGTGCACGGGTGCTTGAGGAATTCGACCTGCCCGCTGATCTGGCCGCCGCGTTCGCGGGCTGAACCGGGCCTCAGCCGTAGCGCGCCGCGCTGGCCAGAGCGGCCTGCATCTCTTCGACCAGGTGTTGCATCAGCTCGGCCGCCGACAGCCGCCGCGCCAGACCCAGCCCCTGACCGGCCCAGAGTGACAGGAAATCCGGGTTCTGCTGCTTGGCGGCCTCGGCGCGCAGGGCGCGGGTCAGCGCGTTCTGATAGGGAAAGTCGAGCAGGCGTTCGGGCATCGCCTCGCCATCGGCGATGACACGGTTGCGGATGCCGCGTGCCGGGCGCCCGGAAAAGGCGCGGGTGAGGGTGGTGTCGGTCTCTTTTGCGGTCAGGATCGCCTGTTTGTGCGCCTCGGGGATACCCGCCTCGGTCGTGGTCAGAAAGGCGGTGCCGATCTGTGCCGCGCTTGCCCCCAGCGCCAGCGCGGCGGCGATGCCGCGCCCGTCGGTGATGCCGCCCGAGGCGACCACCGGCACGCCGACAGCCGAGACCACCTGCGGCACCAACGCCATGGTGCCCACCATGGCGCGGGTCAGATCGGCGCCGAACCCGGCCCGGTGGCCACCCGCCTCGGCGCCCTGCGCGATCACCGCATCGACGCCCGCCGCCTCGAGCGCCTGCGCCTCGGCGACGCTGGTGGCGGTGCCCATCACCAGCATGCCGCGCTGCCGGGCGCGGTCGATGACATGGTCGGGCATGATGCCAAAGGCAAAGCTGAAGACCGAGGCGCCGCTGTCCAGCACCTGCTCCACCTGCGCCTCGAAATCGAACTCGGCCCCGTTGATCGTGCCGGGCGGGGTGATCCCCAGCGCCTGGTAATGCGGACGCACGAAATCGAGCGCGGGGCCTGGATCGGCGGGAAAGGGTGGCGGATCGAGCGGCGCGAACAGGTTGACTGCAAAGCCCGCATTGCTGCCCTCGCGCACGCGGGCGGCATTGGCGCCGATCCGGTCGGGTTGCAGATAGGACACCCCCATGCTGCCCAGCCCGCCGGCCTTGCCCACCGCCATCACCATCTCGGGCGTGTCGCCGCCGCCGGCCATCGGCGCCTGGATGATCGGATGGTCGAGCGCCAGACGCTCCATCAAGCTGTTTCGGTACATGTCGGACCCTGCCTTGCTGGTGTTGCCCTGATACTAGGCCCGATTGTCGCCGGAACCCAATGAAGAGCTGCGATCGGAGCTATCGGGGATCGAGATATCATTGGCAGGGCAGGGCGAGCGCACTATCCTTCCTTGGAATGCCAAGGGCCACGATCAATCTGGAAAAGTGAACGCATGGACATTGCCGATCTCCGTTTCTTCGACTGTGTGGCGCGCGTGGGGAACATGAACCGCGCGGCGGCCGAGCTGAACACGGTGCAGTCGAATGTCACCACCCGCATCCGCAATCTGGAACATGATCTGGGGGTGGTGCTGTTTCATCGCCACAGCCGCGGGGTCGCGGTGACGGCGGCGGGCGAGGTTCTGTTGCCCTATGCGCGTCAGGTCATGACCCTGCTGGCCGATGCCCGTAAGGCGATGACCCAGGATGGCGCGCCCGAGGGGCCGCTGAACCTGGGGGCGCTGGAAACGGTGCTGGCGCTGCATCTGGCGCCGGTCCTGTCCGAGTTCGCCGGGGCGCATCCGGCGGTGGACCTGTCGATCCAGACCGGAACCAGCCGCGAACTGGTCGAGATGGTGCTGGCCCATGGGGTCGAGGGGGCGCTGGTCTGCGGGCCGGTGGCGCATCCCGATCTGGAGGCGACGCCGGTGTTTCGCGAGGATTTGTGCATCGTGGCTCGGCGCGACGGGCGCAGCCTGGGTCAGGTTCTGGGCGCGCCGGGGGTGCGCCAGCTGGTGCTGCGGCTGGGCTGTTCCTATCGTCAGCGGCTGGAGGATGTGCTGGCGCGGCGCGGTGTGGTGGGGGTGCGGACGCTGGAATTCGGCACGCTCGACGCCATTCGCGCGGGCGTTGCGGCGGGGGTCGGGATTACCCTGATGCCGCGCCGGCTGGTTACCCGTGTCTGGGGCGAGGCGGGTCTGGCCCTGCACCCGCTGGAGCCGGGCGAGGCCGAGGTGACCACCGATTTCATCCGCCGCAAATCCGCCTATGTCTCGCCCGCGCAACGGGCGTTTCTGGAGGCGCTGACGCGCGACCCGCCGATCCGCATGGCGGGTTGAGGGTGGAAAGCGGGGCCGGGTCCATCATTGAACCGGTTTCATAGTCTGATTTCACAGGCCTGTCCGGACGGCTGGTTCTGATTGAACCCGTGCAGCAAGTATTCGAGCAACGCCCCGCGCTGGACGCAATAGCGCTCTGTCGAGACGGGGTTCATCAGACCCAGGTCCAGCGTTCCGGGCAAATGGGCAAAGGACAGCAACAGCGCCCCGCCTTCTACATAGATGATCTCGTCATCGTTGAAATGCAGCTTTATCACCTCGGCATAGGCGGTCGGCGTCAGGCGCGTTACACCTTCTACGCCGTCCAAGGTAATCGCGGGAACAACGGCAAACGGATCCCCGAGCAGCAGTTCGGCGGTGTCGCTTTCGATCATCACCGGTTGATTGGGCAGCATGACCATCTCACGCGTGTTACCGATCACCCCCGGTGCGATGGCCAAGAGGGGCATCGCTCTGGACATCGCGATGCGCTCTCTGGTCACGGCCGTGACCGGTCTTGGCCCGCTGTCGAAGGTTGCGACCAGATCGCCGGCGGCGATTGCCTCAACCGGGCGCCAGCCAAGGTTGGTCGCAATCCGCGTGCCGGGCAGAAAGCCGGTGAATCTGTCGGGATCATAAGAGAGGGTGCGGTCGACCGCGTCCTGATCGAACCCGAGGAATTCGCCCAGACGCCGGACAATCGACATGCCGTCGTCCCGCTGGGGTTCAGGCCGTGCGTTACAGTGGAACGGGCCGGTGCCATGCGACAACGGAATCCCGGTAAAGGAACGGTCTTGCAACATTTGCTCTGCCTCGTTTTATTAATCAGACTACCGGCGGAGAATGTCGCAGCGCTAAGGTTTTCGACACGTTACCCCCCGATGCGCATCGGGGGCAGATCGAAGGATCAGGATGATTACGTCCAAAAGATCACATGGTATCGAAAGCGGCAGGCCAGGGATTTCTATACCGCAAGGCAGCTATCTTGCGATAGGGCCGATGTCTGAAAGACAGCCATTGTCATCCCGATGACGGTTTGCCCTTCGCCGCTTGCCGGGCGACAAATCTATTGGGTGGTAGGGCTTGTCGGAGGTTTCGCGCATCCTGATCTCGAAGAGGAAACAAACGTAAATGCTCAAGTCCTTCTTTCGAAAGCAAGACAGTTTCGCGTCTGTCGAACTCGTCGTCCTGACTTGCTTTGCCCTGTGGCTCTCCGCGTTCATCGTCGATGCCGCCAAAGCCTATGCCGACGGCTTCACCGTGCAAATCGTCGGCGCCCATGGTTTCCAGTCAGGTGATCAATCCGCATCGGCAATGACCTCCTGCAACGACACGACGGAGCGATCCAGCAATCGGCCGAGTTCCGAAAGCTGTTCCCCGGACGGCGGAGAGTTGTGACGGGCGGCCTGAAGTTCGAGGTCCTGTAGACGCGCGACCAATGCTTCGGCACCGAGAATGGCGGCGGTCCCCTTGAACCGATGCAATTCGGATGCGACTGCCGCCAGATCCTGTTCCCTGCGCTGTGCCAGATTGGTTACCCGGTCCAGGCTTTTCCGGCCATCGTCGAGAAAGGCGGCAAGAAGATCGGCGGCCTTGTCGGGGCCAAAAGTCAGCCGCATCTCTTCGATGTTCGCCGGATTGATCAGCGCGGCTTCGGTTGTCTCTGGCGATGACGGACCGGGGGCCTGCCCGCTTGCCGCCGAGGCGATCTCGTCAACCAGCGCCTTGAACGAAAACGGTTTGGCGATGACCCGGTCGAAACCCGCCTCGACAAAGCGTTTCCGGTCGTCGGCAAGCACATGTGCGGTGACCGCAAAGACCGGCGTATCCTTTGAAAGGCCATTTCCCTTGCGGATCAGGTGCAAGGCGTCGACGCCGCTGATGCCCGGCATGCTGATATCCATCAGGATGCAGTCGAAACGCTGCTGAGCTGCCAGTTCGACCCCCTCGAGGCCATCGCTGGCCATCGTCACCTTGATGTCGGCTGCTGCCAGCGCCTCGCCGATCACCATCCGGTTGATCTCGTTGTCTTCGACCACAAGAACGTCGAGCGCCCCGAGAGAGGCGCCGTCGGCAGGCTCGGCGATGTCGTCGCGTGCCGGATTTTCCGTGTCTGGCGCCGGTTCCCGCGCACGGATCAGAGGGATTCGGAACCAGAACGTACTGCCCTCACCGGGACTGCTTGTGACCCCGATACTGCCGTTCATGGCAGCGATGATCCGACGCGTGATGCCCAGCCCCAGACCGGTGCCGGAACTGAGATGCGAAAAGGACGCGTCTTGTGTAAAGAAATCGTCGAAGATGCGAACCTGGTCGTCCTGCGCGATGCCGATACCGTCATCCTGCACGCGAAACTCCAGCTCGCCGGTGGCGGAGTGAACGAGAACCCTGAGGGATATCGTGCCGTTATGGGTGAACTTGGCCGCATTGTTCAGCAGGTTGACCAGCACCTGCCGCAGGTGATGCGCGTCGACCTCGACATATCCCAATTCTGCCGGGAAAGCGGACAGAGACAAGGCGTTGCCGTTCTTTGCAGCGAGAATGCGCTGCTGGTCGATCACGCCCGAGACCAGTTCGTGCAGGTCGCAGACCGCGGCTTCGATGCGCAGGTGTTTCGAGGTATCGCTGGCCACCTGAAGAACGTTGTTGACGTGATGAAGCAATGTCGCGGCGGCGTTCTCGGTGACCCGCATGTAGCGCAGCTGGGTTTCGGTCAGTCTGGTGTTCCCGAGCAGTTCGAGCGCCGCCATGATACCGTGCAGGGGCGTGCGCATCTCGTGGCTCATGGTGTTCAACAGCCGCTCCTTGGCGCGTTCCCCGGCCAATGCGATGTGGTGCGCCTCTCTCAGTTCGCCCTCCTTTTCGAGGTCGAGGGTAAGGTCACGGATGTAAGCCACGAAGATGCGGCCATCGGGACCGTTGCCGCTGGAAAGCGAGATCTCGACCGGAAACTCGGTCCCGTCGCTACGCAAGGCGCGTGACCGGTTGCCCTTGCGTCCGATGAGCGTGGCATGCCCGGTTGCAAAGTACCGGTGCACGCCGGCCTTGTGTGCCTTGCGCAGATCGCGCGGTACAAGCAGCGTGCCGACATCGGCGCCGATCGCCTCGGCCCTGGAAAAGCCGAATGACGCTTCGGCTGCCATGTTGTATTCGATGATGCGCATTTTCTTGTCGCTGACGACAATCGGAACCGGCGATGTCGAAATGACCGAGGAAAGCCGGGCGCCCGTCATCTCGGCCTCGTACATCGAGCGGCGCAGCTTTCGGCTCGTGTTCCAGACTATCAGGATCACGCCCGCAAGCAGCAGGAACAGCAACAGGGTGGAAAGACCGGCGATGGACAGCGCCGACAGGACGTCGCGCCGGCCACGATCCGATTGCAGTGTCGAAACCGCAACCCCGGAGAGGGAGAGATTGCGCAGATGCGCGCCGATCGTTCGCGTTTCACGGGTGAATTCCGCCCATCGGTCAAGCAACTCTACATCGCTTGCGTCGATGATCGGGACAGCCCAGTCGAAATAGCGTTGGATGGCGTCAAAGGAACCCGCGGATCGGGGGTTTTCGCGGACCTCTGAATAGAGCGGGCTTTCGGATATGGTTGCGATCCGGCTGTAGAGCACGTCGAAATTGCGTCTTACCGCGTCGATGCTGTCCTGTGCCCCAGGTGCTGCACCCTGGGTGAGCAGGGTTTCGAGCTCGAGCCGGAATTGCAGGTATTCGACTTCGGCCTGGGCCAGGTTCCAGGGGATATTGTCGGAATCCGCGCGCCGAAACGCAGCGAACTGGTTCACCACGCTGACCGTGCTGACCACGACCATGCCGAGCAGCAACGTCAAGACAGCGCCGGTGGCGCCGCTCCTGAGGTATTTTTTCAATGTCATGCGCGTCAAGGCTGGCCACTCCGCCGGTCACGGCCGGGATCAGTCGGCCACGACGATACGGTCGAGTTGCCAGATACTGCGAGAGTAGATCAGTTCGGTCTGATACGCGGCCGACTGGTCATAGGGATAGATGATCCAGAGCGGACCCTTGTCCCGGATGCTCATGTGCTTGCCGTCGCGCAGATAGGCGATGATCGGTCCATCGTCCGTGGCATCGGAAATCGGTATTGCGATGGAGTAGTTGTTGATGGCTGTCGCCTCAAGGGTGCTGCCCTGGGCGTCGACATGTTCGAGCAGCTTGGCCAGACGCACTCCGGTGAATGTCACGAGACCCGAAGTCCAGATTGTCGATGTCGTGATCTCGGCGGTGCCCATGGCCTTGAGCATCTCAAGGTCGAAGGCAGCCACCCCCGATGTATTGCCGTTTCCGATCTTACCCGTGACCGTCAGGACCACAGGTCCGGTCGGATCGGAAAGCGTTCCCGCCCCTGCGGGAAGCACAGACATCACCAGAACGGCAAGATATGCGGCAACAGCTCTGATCACGTCCACTTCCTTTCTTCTGTCCACGACGGGGTGCTGGGTATGTGGCACAGTGATTGCAGAAAAAAGACGGTAAAGCAGCCTATCGTTAGCGTATGATCCTATACTTTAGAACGTATTCTGGGATCGAAGGTTTGCGCGCACACGCCAATGAACCGGGACGCGGTGATCCAACGCGCTTCTTTGGGTTTGCCCATTTTGATATGAATTGACCAAAGGGAAGGGCGAATACGATCGGACAACTCGGTTGAACAGGCTTTGAAGAATTCAAGATACCCATGCGGATACTGATTGCTGACGACCACCATCTGGTACGCGAGACCATCGGTGCCTTTATCGAGGCAAAGATGGATGTTCGGGTGGAGAAGGCGGACAACCTGACCGAGGCCTGTGACATCGTCGAACGGGACGGTGCATTCGATCTGGTCTTGCTCGACTATGACATGCCAGGGATGGATGGCTTGAACGGTCTCAAGCGAATGATCTCGCTTAACGCCGATCGTCCCGTGGCGCTGCTGTCGGGCGCGGCGTCCCGACGGATTGCCGAGAATGCCTTGGCGTTTGGCGCTGCGGGATTCATTCCGAAAACCATGAACGCGCGTTCAATGGTGCTGGCGGTCCGGTTCATGGTCGAGGGCGAGGTATTCGCGCCGTTCGATTTCCTGTTCGGTGAGGCAGAGGAAACGCCATGGGAACTGACGGGCCGGGAAAAGGATGTTTTGCAAGGCATCTGTAACGGGTGGTCCAACAAGGAAATCGCGCGTGAACTGGCCGTGCACGAGACCACCGTCAAGATGCATGTCCGGGCCCTGACGAAGAAGATGAATGCCAAGAACCGCACCCATGCCGCGATGCTTGCCCGCGAGAACGGTTTTTCGTGAACCGTCTTGTCGAGGATGCCGCCCGGACAACCTTTGATGCGATCATGCCGCTCGGTGCTCAACCCAGCGCGGCAAAGCCCGCATCGAGCGCTGACAGGATGTCCGCGACATCCTGCGCGCTCAGCACGAGTGGCGGCGACAGGATGATATTGGGGCCCGAGACCCGCAGCATTACCCCGGCCCTGTACGCCGTCTCGTAGACGGTGCTCATCGTGGTGGCGTTGGCGGGGGCCTTGCTGGCGCGGTCGGCGACCACCTCGAGTGCCGCCATCAGACCATGACCGCCGCGTACATCGCCGATCATTTCGTGTTTCGCGGCCAGCGCTTGCAGGCCGGAATACAGCTCGGCCCCCCGCGCGGCGGCATTGCTGGCGACATCCGCTTTCAGTGTTTCCTTCAGGCAGATCACCGCCGCAGCCGCGCCCACCGGGTGGCCGGAATAGGTATAGCCGTGGCTGATTGCGCCCTTGCCGCTGGTATCTCCCTCGAATACCTCGGTCATCCGCGCGCCGATCAGCACCGCGCCAAAGGGGAAATAGCCGTTGGTGATCGCCTTGGCGGTGCACATCATGTCCGGTTGCACCCCCCACAGCCGCGACCCCGACCAGGCGCCGGTGCGGCCGAACGCGGTGATCACCTCATCGGCGATCAGCAGGATGCCGTTGCGGTCACAGATTTCGCGTACCATCGGCATGAAGCTTTCATGCGGCGGGATCACCCCGCCCGCGCCCAGGATCGGCTCCATGATGAAGGCGGCGATCGTCTCGGCCCCCTGAAAGGCGATCTCGTCCTCCAGCGCCTGCGCGCACAGCTGCGCCAGCCGCGCCGGGTCGGTTTCGTTGAACGGGTTGCGATAGGTATAGGGGGCGGGGATGTGGAAACAGCCCGGCAGCAGCGGTTCGTAGTCGGTGCGGAACTTGTTGTTGCCATTGACCGAGGCGCCGCCGAAATGGGTGCCGTGGTATCCTTTCTTCAGCGACAGGAACTTGGTGCGCTGGGGCTGTCCGCGCAGCTTGTGATACTGCCGCGCCAGCCGCAGCGCGGTCTCGACACTGTCCGAACCGCCCGAGGTATAAAACACGCGCTGAATGCCTTCGGGGGCGAAGAAGTCGCACAGGTCATAGGCCAGTTCGATGGCGGCATCGTTGGTGGTGCCGCGGAAGGTCGAGTAATAGGGCAGGCTGTCGAGCTGCCCGGCAATGGCCTGTTTCACCGCGTCGTTGGAATAGCCCAGATTGACGTTCCACAGCCCGCCGACCGCGTCGATCGTCTCGTGCCCGTCGATATCGCGGATGCGGACACCGGAGGCACCGGTGATGATCTTGGGCGGATTGGCCTGGGCATCGGCGGGATGAGTCATCGGCTGCCAGAACTGGCGGGCGTTGTTCTCCTTGATGAAATTGGCGGTTTTCATCGGTTCCTCTCCCTCGTGTCGCGGCAGGTCTCTTTGGCTCATGCTTGACACAGGGATTTCTCTATGACAAGCATTTTATGAAACGATGGTTTGAATAATGAACCGATTGAGATGGAGGACCCCGGCCATGGATCAGGCAGCTATCGACGCCCTGCGAACCCGCGTGATCCCGCCGCGCGGCCATGTGATCGGTGGCAGGGTCGAGACTGGGGGCGAGACGCTTGACGTGATCTCGCCCATCGACGGGAGCGTTCTGACGCAGATCGCGCGGGGCGGTTCTCGCGAGGTTGAACGGGCTACGGCCGCCGCGCGCCATGCGTTCAACACCCGTGTCTGGGCGGGGCAACCGCCCGCCGCCCGCAAGAAGGTGCTGACCCGCCTGGCAGAGCTGATCGAGGGTGAGGCGCTGGACCTTGCGGTGCAGGGGGTGCGCGACAACGGCACCGAGATCTCGATGGCCTTCAAGGCCGAAAGCGGCTCGGCTGCCGGGACCTTTCGTTACTACGCCGAGGCGCTGGACAAGGTCTATGGCGAGATCGCGCCGACTGCGGGTGACATTCTGGGCCTTGTCCATAAGGAACCCGTGGGGGTGGTGGGCGCCATCCTGCCGTGGAATTTCCCCCTGATGATCGGCGCGTGGAAGATCGCGCCGGCGCTGGCCATGGGCAATTCCATCGTGGTCAAACCGGCCGAAAGCGCCTCGCTCTCGATCCTGCGTCTGGCGGAACTGGCGCTGGAGGCGGGGCTGCCCGAGGGCGTGTTCAACGTGGTGACCGGCAAGGGATCCGAGGTGGGTGAGGCGATGGGCCTGTCGATGGAGATCGACATTCTGGTCTTTACCGGCTCGGGCGCGGTGGGGCGGCGGCTGTTGGAATATTCCGCCCGCTCGAACCTGAAACGCTGTTACCTTGAGCTGGGCGGCAAGTCGCCCAATGTGGTCTTTGGTGATGTGGCCGATCTGGATCATGCGGCCAAGGTTTCGGCGGCGGGCATTTTTCGCAATTCGGGGCAGGTCTGTGTCGCGGGTTCGCGTCTGATCGTCGAACGGTCGATCCATGACGAATTCGTCGATGCGCTCTGCCGCCATGCCAGCGCGCTGAGGGTGGGCGACCCGCTCGATCTGGGCTCGACCGTGGGGGCGGTGCATTCGGCGGCGCAGCTGGAGCAGAACCTGCGTTTTGTCGAGACCGCCTTGGCCGAGGGCGCCGATTGCGCGCTCGGCGGCCAGCGCATTCTGGAGGTGACGGGCGGATATTACATGCAGCCCACGGTGATGACCGGTGTGGCGCGCGACGCGACGCTGAACCAGCAGGAGGTGTTTGGCCCGGTGCTGGCGGTCAGCGCCTTCGACACCGAGGCAGAGGCGGTCGATCTGGCCAATTCCACCGTCTATGGTCTGGCCTCGGGTCTGTGGACCTCGGACCTGAGCCGCGCCCATCGGATGGTGCGCGCCATCCGCGCCGGTGTGGTGCATGTGAACACCTATGGCGGCGCTGACGGCACCGTGCCTTTGGGCGGCGTCGGCCAGTCGGGTAACGGCCATGACAAGAGCCTGCATGCGCTGGACAAATACGTGGATCTGAAAACCGCCTGGATGCAGCTATGACGCCAGAGACCCAGACCCTTCTAGACCGGCGCGCGCGCCTGTTGGGGCCGAATGTCAGCCTGTTCTATGACGAACCGGTGCATGTGGTCCGCGGGCAGGGGGTCTGGCTGTGGGACAGTGAGGGCAACAAGTACCTCGATTGCTATAACAATGTGCCGCATGTGGGGCATTGTCACCCCCGCGTGGTCGAGGCCATTGCGACGCAGGCCGCGACGCTGAACACCCATACCCGCTATCTGCATGAGGGTATCCTCGACTATGTCGAGGCGCTGACCGCGACATTCGATGCGCCGTTGGACACCGCGATCCTGACCTGCACAGGCTCTGAGGCGAACGATATCGCGCTGCGCATGGCGCAGGCGGTTACCGGCAACACCGGGGTGATCGCGACCGATCACACCTATCACGGCAACACGACAGCGGTGTCGCAACTGTCGCGCACCAATCCGCCGCCCGGCGGGTATTGGGACAACATGGCCTTTGTGCCCGCACCCGACAGCTATCGCCCCCTGGGCGGCGTTCCCGGTCCGGCGCATGCACAGGCGTTTGCCGCCGCCGTGCAGGGGCAGATCGCGGCACTGGCCGCGCGCGGACACAAGCTCGCCTGCCTGATCATCTGCCCGTACTTCGCCAATGAAGGCTTTCCCACGCTGGAGACCGGATGGCTCGCCCCCGCAATCGAGGTCGTGCGCCGCGCCGGTGGCATCGTGATCGCGGATGAGGTGCAGCCGGGTTTTGGCCGTCTGGGCAGCCATTTCTGGGGTCACCAGAAGGCGGGCTTTCTGCCTGACGTGGTGACCCTGGGCAAGCCGATGGCCAACGGCCATCCGGTGGGCGGGGTGGTGACCAGCCCCGGGATCATGGCCGCGTTTCGCGAGCGGTTCCGCTATTTCAACACCTTCGGCGGAAACCCGGTTTCGGCGGCCGCCGCGCTTGCAACGCTGAAGGTGGTGCAGGACGAAGGGTTGATGGAGAACGCGCGCGCGGTGGGTGAGTATGCCCGCGAGGGATTGCGCGAACTTGGGGCGAGGCATGAATGCATCGGCGATGTGCGCGGATCGGGGCTGTTCTTCGGGGCCGAGATGGTGCTGGACCGGGCCGACAAGACCCCCGCCACCGCCTTTGCCAAGCGGGTCGCCAACGCGATGCGGCACCGGGGCGTGCTGCTGAATTTCCTGGGCATCCATTACAACACACTGAAGATCCGCCCACCGATGCCGTTCAGCCGTGCCAATGCAGACCAGTTGATCGAAACACTGGACACCGTCCTGTCCGAAACGCCGTTAGTGCCGTGACCGCTCTCGTCGCCCGCGCCTTGAGACTCTGGGGCCTCGACGGGGCCCGCCATGAGCTGGCCGCGCAGCGGGAAAACGAGGTCTGGAAGGTGTCGGACGGCACGCGCCACTATGCGTTGCGCTTTCACCGGCCCGGTTACCGGAGCGAGGCCGAGTTGCACTCGGAGCTTGCCTGGATGGAGATGCTGGGCAAGGCGGAACTGCTGGTTCCGCAACCGGTGCGTCAGGTGGATGGCACGTTGTTGGGCCGGGTCGAGGGTCGGCATGTCAGCCTGCTGGAATGGCTCGAGGGCCGTCCTCTGGGCGAAATGGGGCGCTTAGCGCCGGGACTGGATGCCGAGGCCATGGGCCATATCATCGGGGCGCAGATGGCCCGGATGCACGATCTGTCGGACCGCTGGAAACCGCCCATCGGTTTCCAGCGTCCCGACTGGCGGCGGTCGGGGTTGCTGGGGCCGGACCCGCTCTGGGGTCGGTTCTGGGAACACCCTGACCTCGACCCCGAGCAGCGGCAGTTGATGATCGCAACCCGCCAGCGGGCTTTGGCCGGGTTCGAAGGGTTCGCCCCCGATGCCGATCAGGGCTTGATCCATGCCGATCTGGTCGCCGAGAATGTGCTGGTCGACCACGATCGCGTGGCGTTCATAGATTTCGACGATAGCGCCTGGGGATATCGGGATTTCGACCTTGCCACGGTTCTGGTCAAGTTAATCGGCCAGCCCGAATACGGCCGACTGAGGGCGGGTCTGTGCGCGGGCTATGCCGTGCGCCGCAAGGTCGACCCGGGCACGCTCGATTTCATGCTGCTGCTGCGGGCGCTGACCTATCCGGGCTGGATCCTGTCGCGGCTGGACGAACCGGGCGGGCGGCAAAGATCGACACGCATGCTGGACACCGCGCTGCGGCTGGCCGGAGATTTCATGGAGGAGAGGCTGAGATGAGCGACAAGACGATCCTGATCGCGGGCACCTATGACACCAAGGATGACGAGCTGAATTACCTTGCCGGCGTGATCGCGGCGCAAGGGGGCGGCGTGCTGTCGATGGATGTCAGCGTGCTGGGCGATCCGTCCCGGCCCACGGATGTCTCCAAGCATGAGGTGGCCGAGGCCGGGGGCAGTTCCATACAGGCGGCCATCGACAGCGGTGACGAGAATGCCGCGATGCAGATCATGGCCGCCGGTGCGGCGGCCAAGGCATTGGAGCTGTATCGTGCGGGCCGGATTCACGGGGTGATCGTGCTGGGCGGCACCATGGGCACCGATCTGGCGCTGGACCTGTGCGCGGCACTGCCGCTTGGGGTGCCGAAATACATCGTCTCGACCGTCTCGTTCTCACCCTTGCTGCCGCCCGAGCGGATCCCGGCGGATGTGCAGATGATCCTCTGGGCGGGCGGGCTCTATGGGCTGAATTCGATCTGCAAGGCCTCGCTCAGCCAGGCCGCGGGGGCGGTGCTGGGGGCCGCGCGCGCGGTCGAGGCGCCGCATCGCGACCGGCCGCTGATCGGCATGACCAGCTTTGGCAAGACGGTGCTGCGCTATATGGTCAGCCTGAAACCGGCGCTTGAGGCGCGCGGATACGAGGTGGCGGTGTTCCACGCCACCGGCATGGGCGGTCGCGCGTTCGAGAGCCTTGCGGCCGAGGGCGCCTTTGCCGCCGTGTTCGATTTCGCGCCGCAGGAGGTGGCCAACCACCTTTTCGGCGGTCTCTCGGCGGGGGCCGACCGGATGACCAATGCAGGCAGGCAAGGCACCCCGCAACTGGTGGCGCCGGGCTGTTACGATCTGGTTGATTATGTCGGCTGGCAGGCGCCGCCTGCTGCGCTGGCCGACCGGCCCAGCCACGCCCATAACCGCCTCTTGACCTCGGCGGTGCTGGAGGCGGACGAGCGGCGGCAGGTTGCCCGGGCCATCTGTGGCAAACTGGCGGGCGCACAGGGTCCGGTGACGCTGATGCTGCCCACCGGGGGCTGCAACGAATGGGACCGCCCCGGCGCGCCGCTGCATGATGCCGAGGGGCTGGCGGCCTTTTGTGACGAGATCCGCAGCGCCTGCCCGGACAATGCCCAACTGATCGAGCTGGATGCCCATATCAACGATGCCGCGTTCTCGGACCGTGCACTGGCGGTGTTCGACGATTGGGTGGCGCGGGGGCTGGTCGGCAAGGGGGCTTGAACTCTGGTCAATAACCTACATGCGCTGTAGGTTTTGACCATGTATACGATTGGAACCCTTGCCGGCAGAACCGGCACCAAGGTGCAGACCATCCGCTATTACGAGCAGATCGGGTTGATGCCCGAGGCCGGGCGCACCGCAGGCGGGCAGCGCCGCTATGATGAGGCCGCGCTGGACCGGCTGGCCTTTATCCGCCACGGGCGGCAGCTGGGCTTTGGCCTGGATGCGATCCGCGAGCTTCTGGCGCTGAACGACCAGCCGGGGCAAAGCTGCTCGGCCTCTGACTCTATTGCCCGGCGACAATTGGCGCAGGTTCAACAGCGGCTGGCCCGGCTACGCGAGCTGGAGACCGAGTTGCAGCGGATGATCGACAGTTGCGACGGCCATCGCGGTAGCGATTGCCGCGTGCTCGAAGTGTTGCGCGACCATGCCGAATGCCTGACCGATCACGGCTCGGAAGCCCCGGTTCAGTCGTAGCGGCGCCGGGTCTTGGCCCCCTCGTCGGTGATCGTGCAGAGCGACAGCGTGTGGTCCATGTTGCGCATCCGGTGGCGCAGCATCTGCCGGGACAGCCGCGCCAGATCGGCCGCATGGGCGGGGTCGCCCGCCACGTTGCGGAACTCGCCCTTTCCTTGATGGTCGAACAGCATCGGCGGCAGGTCGGCGGCAAATTCGACCAGCGTGAAACGTTCGTCGCGCAGGATCGCCAATGCACCAGCGCTGGGGCCAAAGCCGAACGCCTGCTGCCAGAGCGTCGGGTTCAGCGGTTCCGAGATATCCAGCTCGGAAAAGGAATACTGCCGCCAGTCGGAGGGGGCCTCGCCCGTCAGGAAGGGCCTGAGCGAGCGGCCATCGACCGAGTTCGGAACCTCCTGCCCGACCCACTCAAGGATGGTGGGCATCAGGTCGATTGACTCGGTCGGGGCCTCGACCACATGGCCCGGCTTGCAGCCC
Source organism: Ruegeria sp. SAZD011 (assembly GCF_059612545.1). Lineage (NCBI taxonomy): Bacteria > Pseudomonadati > Pseudomonadota > Alphaproteobacteria > Rhodobacterales > Roseobacteraceae > Ruegeria > Ruegeria sp. SAZD011. The sequence continues at coordinate 157,589 of NZ_JBXWQU010000020.1, forward strand.
GGCGCGCGGATGATCAGCGGCGTGTGATAGGCGGCGTCATAGACCGTCATCTTGCCCCAGCTGTGGCGGTCGCCCAGCATCTCGCCATGATCGGCGGTGACCACGATCAGGGTGTTGTCATATTGCCCGGTGTCCTTCAGATGCGCGATCACCCGACCGATATGGGTGTCGACCTCGGTCGCGAGGCCCAGATAGACCGCGCGCAGGGTCTGGATGGTCTCGTCGGTGGGTTCCAGATCGGGGAAGCCCAGCACGAAACTGGCCGGGCTGGAATAGCGGGTGGCGGGACCAAAGAAGGGGTGTTCACCTGCCTCGTCGTCGCGCGTCGACAGCCGCGCGGGCAGCGGCAACTTGGCGGGATCGTACATCGTGTTGTAGGGCGCGGGCGCCACCAGCGGTGGATGCGGCCGGATATAGGTGAGATGCGCGAACCAGCTTTGCCCGGCCCAGGCGGGCATGTTGGCAAGGAACTGATCGGTCAGAAAGGCGGTATCGCTGTCCTCTGCCCGGTACATTGCGGGCCCGTTAAGGCGCGGGGTGCCGTCGGCGTCCGGGCGGGGCACATAGACCTGCGCGTAATCGTCGAAGGCATAGCCGCGGTTCTTCAGATGCGATTGCCAGGGATAGGACATCTCCAGCCGCATCTCGGTGACCTCATGGAACCCGTTCATCGGGAATTCATAGGTCCTGAGCGCCGGGTCGTTGGCGTCATAGGCGCGCGGATCCTGCGAGGTGTCGGTATAGCCAAAGAGCAGCGGCAAGTAGCCCGCCTTGCGCATCTCGGTCGCGATATTGGGCGTGTCGTGGCGCAGCGGGGTGCCGTTGCGGACCGAGCGGTGATTCATCGCGTATTGCCCGGTCAGGATCGAGGCGCGCGAGGGGCCGCAGGGGTTGGTTACCGAATAGTGACGGCGAAAGCTGACCGCGTCCTCGGCCAGCGCCCGCAGATGCGGCAAGTCAACGTGATCCGCCAGCGCCCCCCACAGGCAATCGGCCCGCAGCTGGTCGATGATGATGAAAAGAACGTTGCCCTGCCTGCTCATGGTGCGACCCGCCGGTTTCCGTTGGCCAATGGGTAGCCAGTTGGCTCTTCCCTGTCCAGCGTCCAACCGGGCCGTCTGGCGCCCCGGATCAGTCGATGACGGCAGTGGCCTCGATCTCGACCAGGGCGTCATCCTCGACCAGTCCGGCGACCACCACCATTGCCATGGCCGGGAAATGACGCCCCATCACCTTGCGATAGCTGGCGCCGATCTCGGCCTGACGGGCCATGTATTCCTTCTTGTCGGTCACGTACCAGGTCAGCCGGGTGATATGCTCGGCCCGGCCGCCGGCGGCCTCGACCACATCGAGGATGTTGCGCAGCGCCTGTTCCATCTGACCGATGAAATCATGGCTTTCGAACTGCTGCTGCGCGTTCCAGCCGATCTGACCGCCGACATAGAGATGCCCGTCGCGAGTCAGCATGCCGTTGGCATATCCCTTGGCGGGGGCCCAGCCCTCGGGTTGGATGATCTTGTGGGTCATGTCTGGCCTCCGTTTACTGACTGTCCGTGCGCAAGCGGAAGCGCTGGATCTTGCCGGTCTGAGTCTTGGGCAGCGCGTCGATGAACCGGACGCTGCGGGGGTATTTATAGGGGGCGATGGTCGCCTTGACGTGGTCCTGCAAGGTCTTGACCATGAGCGCGTCGCCGGTATGGCCCGGCGCCAGCACCACATGGGCCTCGACGATATGGCCGCGCGCCTCGTCCGGGGCGCCGATGACGCCGCATTCGGCCACTGCCGGATGCGACAGCAGCGCCGCCTCGACCTCGGGCCCGGCGATGTTGTAGCCGGAACTGACGATCATGTCGTCGCTGCGGGCGGCGAAATGCAGATAGCCATCCGCATCCATCACGAAACTGTCGCCGGTCACGTTCCAGCTGTTCTGCACATAGCCCGCCTGCCGGTCATCGGCCAGATAGCGGCAGCCGGTCGGGCCGCGCACCGCCAGCCGCCCCACCTCGCCGCGCGGGGCCTCGTTGCCTGCCTCGTCAAGGATACGCACCTGATACCCCGTCACCGGCTTGCCGGTGCAGGCGGGGCGGTGATCGTCGAACCGGTTCGAGATGAAGATATGCAGCATCTCGGTGGCGCCGATCCCGTCGAGCATCGGCTTGCCGGTCTTGGCGATCCATTCGTCATAGACCGGGGCGGGCAGGGTCTCGCCCGCCGACACCGCCGCCCGAAGCGAGCTGAGATCGGCGCCCTCGTCCATCGCCTTGAGCATGAAGCGATAGGCGGTGGGCGCGGTGAAACAGACGGTGGCGCGGTATTGCTGGATGATCTCGACCATGTTGGGCGGGCTTGCCTGTTCCAGCAGGGTCGCGGCGGCGCCAAAGCGCAGCGGGAAGACCGCCAGACCGCCCAACCCAAAGGTAAAGGCCAGCGGCGGCGAGCCGATGAACACGTCGTCCGGCGTAACGCCCAGAACCTCGCGCGCATAACCGTCAGCGATGATCAGCAGGTCGCGATGGAAATGCATCGTCGCCTTGGGGTCGCCCGTGGTGCCAGAGGTGAACCCCAACAGCGCCACATCGTCCCGCCCGGTCGCGACCGCCTGGAACCGCACCGGTTTTTGCAGCGCCAGCCGGTCCAGCTCGGCATCGTGGTTCGAGGTGCCGTCAAAACCCACCACCGTGCGCAGGTGTTTCGAGGTCTTGGCGCAGGTGACCAGCTCCTCCATCAGCCGCGTGTCGCACAGCGCATGGGTGATCTCGGCCTTGTCGATGATCTTGGCCAGCTCGCCCGCGCGCAGCATCGGCATCGTGTTGACCACCACCGCGCCCGCCTTGGTCGCGGCCAGCCAGCAGGCCACCATGGCCGGGTTGTTGGCCGAACGGATCAGCACCCGGTTGCCCGGTTTCACGCCCAGATCCTCGACCAGCACATGGGCCAGCCGGTTGGTCCAGTCGCTGAGTTCCTTGTAGGTGCGCCGCCGGCCATTGCCGATCAGCGCGGTATGGTCGCCAAACCCCTTGTCAACCATGGCATCGGTCAGCTCGACCCCGACATTCAGGTGCTCGGGATAGTCGAACCCGTCGAGCAGAAAGTCAGGCCATTGCTCGGGCGGCGGCAGGTTGTCCCGGGTGAACGTGTCGATATGTGCGCTTGGTCCCAGCATGGTTCAGTCATTCGCCTCGGGCGGCAGGAAATCGACCTCGTGCTGGGCCGAGAGTTCCACCACGCGTTCGACATCCTCCAGATTGTCCAGCGCCTCGAACAGCTCTTTCAGCTTGCGCGCGGGCGAGACCCAGAACAGCGCGCGGGCCGGTTTGTCGGACTTGTTGAAATAGCCGTGCGGGATGCCTTTGGGCATGCGTACCAGATCGCCGGCGCGCGCCTTGGTCCAGACACCGTCCAGTTTCAGATCCAGTTCGCCCTCCTGCACCAGGATGAATTCGTCCTGGGTGGGGTGGACATGCACCGGCACGAATTGCCCCGGTTCCGAGTTCGTCTCAAAGGCAAAGGTCGTCTCGCAAACCGCCTTGGGGTAATAGGTCTGGCCCAGAATGTTCCAGACCACACCGTCATAACCGGTGCCGTTTTCGGTAATGCCCTTTTCCAGATCCTGGGTCATGGTCTCTCCTCCCATTGACGTTTAGGTCTTATCCCTGCGCCAGCACCTGGCGGGCGATCACCACCCGCTGCACGTCGCTGGCGCCCTCGTAGATGCGCAGGGCGCGGATATCGCGATACAGCTCCTCGACCTTTTCGCCGCGCCGCACCCCGTCGCCGCCGAACAGTTGTACCGCCTTGTCGATCACCTGCTGGGCGTGGTCGGTCGAATAGAGCTTGGCCATCGCCGCCTCGCGGCTGACGCGCGGGGCGCCCATGTCCTTGGCCCAGGCGGCGCGATAGGTGAGCAGCGCGCTGGCATCCACATCCAGCGCCATGTCGGCGATATGGCCCTGCACCATTTGCAGATCGAACAGCGGCGCGCCCTGCACCTGCCGTGTGGTGACGCGCGCCAATGCCTCGTCCAGCGCGCGGCGGGCAAATCCCAGCGCCGCCGCCGCCACGGTCGAGCGGAACACGTCGAGCACCGCCATCGCCACCTTGAACCCTTCTCCGGGGGCACCCAGGAGCGCCGATTTCGGCACCCGCACATCGGTAAAACGCAGCCGCGCCAGCGGGTGCGGCGCCATCACCTCCAGCCGCTCGACCACCTCGAAGCCCGGCAGGCCCGCGGGCAGGACAAAGGCGCTCAACCCGCGCGCGCCGGGCGCCTCGCCAGTGCGGGCAAAGAGCGTAAAGACATCGGCGATGCCGCCGTTCGAAATCCAGGTCTTTTCGCCGTTCAGCACGTAATCGTCACCATCGGGGGTGGCCGTCATGGTGGAATTGGCCACGTCCGAGCCCGATTGCGGCTCGGTCAGCGCAAAGGCCGAGATCGCCTGACCGCTGCGGGTGAGCGGCAGCCATTCGGCCTGTTGCGCGGGGGTGCCAAAGAGCGAGATCGCACCCGTTCCCAGCCCCTGCATGGCAAAGGTAAAATCGGCCAGGCCGTCATGGCGCGCGAGGATCTCACGGCTCAGGCAGAGGGTCCGCACGTCCAACCGCTCGCCCGTCGTCGCACCGGTGGCCTGCAACCAGCCGCCCGAGCCCAGATCCGCCACCAGCTTGCGGCAGGCCGCGTCAATGTTACCGTGATCCACATGCAGGCGCGCGCACCAGCCCTCCATCGCCTCGGCGCGGGCGCGGTGGGTCTCGTCGAAAAACGGCCAGGTCAGAAAGCTGCGGTCTGCCATCTCATTCCTCCTAGGGGCTTCATTCCGCCCCAAATACTCAATTGCGCCGACCTCAATCGCCCATAAAGACGGGTTTTTCCTTGGCGACAAAGGCGCGATAGGCGCGTTCGAAATCGCCGGTCTGCATGCAGATCGCCTGTGCCTGCGCCTCGGCCTCGATCGCCTGTTCGATCGACATGGACCATTCCTGCGCCAGCATGGTCTTGGTGATCATATGGCCGAAATTCGGGCCTGCCGCGATCTGCTGGGCCAGTTTGCGGGCCTCGTCCTTCAGCGCGTCCGCCGCAACCAGCCGGTTGTGAAAGCCCCATGCGGCGCCCTCTTCGGCGCTCATCGCGCGGCCGGTATAGAGCAGTTCCGCCGCGCGGCCCTGGCCGATAATCCGGGGCAGGATGGCGCAGGCGCCCATGTCGCAGCCGGCCAGCCCAACGCGGGTGAACAGGAACGCCACCTTGGCCTCGGGCGTGGCGATGCGCAGGTCAGAGGCCATGGCGATGATCGCGCCCGCGCCCACGCAGATGCCGTCGATGGCGGCAATCACCGGCTTGCCGCAATTGATCATCGCCTTGACCAGATCGCCGGTCATGCGGGTGAATTGCAGCAGCTCTTTCATGTTCATCCGGGTGAGCGGCCCGATGATGTCATGCACATCGCCGCCCGAGCTGAAATTGCCGCCGTTCGAGGCAAAGACCACCGCCTTGATGTCGTCATTGTAATGCAGGTCGCGGAACCAGTCGCGCAGTTCGGCATAGCTGTCGAAGGTCAGCGGGTTCTTGCGCTCGGGCCGGTCCAGCGCGATGCGGGCGATGCCGTCCTCGATGGTGCACAGGAAATGGGTGGTGTCGGCGGCGGTCATGATTTTCCCTCTGTCAGAATGCGGTCCAGCGTCGCGGTGATCGCGCGGGCCTCGTCAGCGTCGAGCGCGCCCAGCAGATCGTCGACCCAGGCCTCGTGGCGGGCGGCCTGGCGGGCAAATTCCTCTTCGCCCTTGCTGGTCAGGCGAACCCGGTTGGCGCGGCGGTCGCCCGGCACCGGTTCGCGCAGCACATGGCCGTCCTCGACCAGCCGTTCGATGATGCCGGTGACATTGCCGTTCGACACCTTCAGGAGGCCCGACAGCTCGCTCATCTTCAACCCGCCGGCGTTGCGGGCCAGCGCGCTCATCACGTCAAACCGCGGCAGGGTCGAGGCGAACTCGGTGCGCAGGTTCTCGCGCAGGCCCGATTCCACCGTGCGCGTGGTTTTGAGCAGTTTCAGCCAGAGGCGCAGCCGCGCCTTGCTGTCCGGCCCGGCATCGGGGCGGGGGTTGGGTGCGCTCATATCTCTCCTCCCGACAGGGCAAGGGCATGGCCGTTCACCGACCGGGCGGCCTGGGAACACAGCCAGAGAACCGCACCCGCCACCTCGTCTACCTGGATGAACCGGTCTTGCGGATTGCCCTTGCGCAGCGACTTTGCCGCAGCTTCCGCGCTCAGGCCGGTCTTGTCCACGATATTGGCAATGGAACGTTCCAGCATCGGGGTTTCGATGAAGCCGGGGCAGATGGCGTTTGCGGTCACGCCTGTGCGGCCAAGTTCCAACGCCAGTGCCCGGATCAGGCCCACCACCCCGTGTTTGGCGGCGCAATAGCCCGCCACATAAGGATAACCCTTGAGCCCGGCGGTCGAGGCGATGGCGATCAGCCGACCCTCGCCCGCGTTTTCCATATCCGCAAGCCCGGCCTGAAAGCTGTTGAACACGCCCTTGAGGTTCACATCCAGCATCTGCTGGAACCCTTCGGCGGTCATCTTCCTGAACGGTGTGCTGTCGGCGGCACCCGCATTGGCGACCACCACACCCACCGGTCCGTTCAGATCGCGCGCCTGCCGAAAGGCGGCGCGCACCGCCTGCGGATCGGTCACGTCGCAGGTGACCCAGCCGATGAACTTGTGCTGTTTGGCGACCTCGCGCAGCGGTCCCTCGCGGCGGCCCAAGACGGTGACCTTGGCACCGGCATGGGCCAGCGCCTCGGCAATCGCCGCACCGGTTCCGGTGCCGCCTCCGGTGACCACCGCATGGGTGCCGTCGAGCATCATGCGCGGATCTCCGTCTCGGCGTCACGGTCGGCCAGACGCCAGGCCTGATCCCGGCCCGCCAGATAGGGCAGCGGCCAGTCGGCGTGACGATCACCGATGCGGGCGGCCTCGTGCAGGGTCCAGTAGGGGTCGGCCAGATGCGGGCGACCGACGCAGATCAGGTCGGCCCGGCCCGCCATCAGGATCGAGTTGGCATGGTCGGCCTCATAGATATTGCCCACCGCCATGGTGGCGATGCCGGTCTCGTTGCGGATGCGATCCGAGAACGGGGTCTGGAACATGCGGCCATAGACCGGCTTGGCCTCGATCGAGGTCTGGCCGGCCGAGACGTCGATGATATCGGCGCCCGCCGCGTGGAACATCGCGGCGATCTTGACTGCCTCCTCGGGCGTGACACCGGCCTCGTCCACCCAGTCATTGGCCGAGATCCGCACCGACATCGGCTTGTCCTCGGGCCATGCGGCCCGCATCGCGGTGAATACTTCCAGCGGGTAGCGCATGCGGTTTTCCAGCGACCCGCCATACTCGTCGCTGCGATTGTTCGACATCGGCGAGATGAAGGAGGAGATCAGATAGCCATGCGCGGCGTGCAGCTCGATCATGTCGAAACCTGCCCGTTCGGCCATTTGCGCGGCCGCGACGAACTGATCGCGCACCGCGTCCATATCCGCCCGCGTCATTTCACGCGGGGTGGCGTTGTTGGCGGACCACGGGATGGGCGAGGCAGAGATCAGGTCCCAGTTCTCGGCTTTCAGTGGCGCGTCCATCGTCTCCCAGCCCAGCTGGGTCGAGCCCTTGCGGCCCGAATGGCCGATCTGGCAGCAGATTTTCGCGCTCGTTTCGCCATGCACGAAATCGGTCAGCCGTTTCCACGCGGCCTCATGCTCGGGCGCATAGAGGCCGGGGCAACCGGGGGTGATGCGACCCGTGGGGCTGACACAGGTCATCTCGGTATAGACCAGGCCCGCGCCGCCCTTGGCGCGCTCGCCGTAATGGATCAGGTGCCAGTCGGTCGGGCAGCCATCGACCGCCTTGTATTGCGCCATGGGCGAGACCACGATGCGGTTCTTCAGCTCCATCCCGCGCAGGCGGAAGGGGGCGAACATCGGCGCGCGCACGGGTTCGGCCGCAGCGCCCGCGCGGGTCTGGAACCACTGTTCGGCCGAGCGCAGCCAGTCGGCATCGCGCAGGCGCAGGTTCTCGTGGCTGATCCGCTGGCTGCGGGTCAACAGCGAATAGTTGAACTGCACCGGGTCCATGTCCAGATAGCGTTCCACCTGCTCGAACCATTCCAGCGAGTTGCGCGCCGCCGATTGCAGGCGCAGCACCTCGAGCCGGCGTTCCTCCTGATAGCGCTCGAACGCGCTTTCCATCGTCGGTTCGGAATGCAGATAGGTGGCCAGCGAAATGGCGCTGTCAAAGGCCAGGCGCGAGCCCGATCCGATCGAAAAATGCGCGGTGGCCGCCGCGTCGCCCATCAACACCACATTTTCATGGTGCCATTTCTCGCACAGAACGCGGGGGAAGTTGATCCAGACCGCCGAGCCGCGCAGGTGGCTGGCATTGGACATGAGCTTGTGGCCGCCCAGATGTGCGGCAAAGATGCGCTCGCAGGTGGCGACACTCTCTTCCTTGGACATATGCTCGAATCCCCAGGCGTCCCAGGTGTCCTGGCTGCATTCCACGATCACCGTCGCGGTGTCCTCGTCGAACTGATAGGCATGCACCCACATCCAGCCATGTTCGGTCTTTTCAAAGATGAAGGTGAAGGCGTCGTCGAATTTCTGATGTGTGCCGAGCCAGATGAACTTGCACTGGCGGGTGTCGATATCGGGTTTGAAATGCGCGGCCAGATCGCTGCGCACGCGCGAGTTCAGCCCGTCGCAGGCCACCACCAGATCATATTCCGCCTGATACTCGGCGATGGGCCGCGCCTCGGTCTGGAATTGCAGATCGACGCCCAGCTCGCGGGCGCGGTCCTGAAGCAGGAGCAGCATCGCCTTGCGCCCGATCCCGGCAAAACCGTGCCCGCCCGAGACGGTGCACACCCCGTCATGCACCACCGCGATATCGTCCCAATAGGCAAAGTTCGAGCGGATCGTTTCGGCGCTGACGGGGTCGTTGGCGGCCAGGTTTTCCAGCGCGTCATCGCTCAGCACCACGCCCCAGCCGAACGTGTCGTCGCCCTTGTTGCGCTCGATCACCGTGACCTGATGCGAAGGGTCGCGCAGCTTCATCGAAATGGCGAAATACAGCCCCGCCGGACCGCCACCCAGACATGCGATACGCATTGCATCCTCCCTCGCAAGATACGCTGATTGAAGATGAGGATACGGGGATTCGGATATATTTCAAGCCTAAACCTTTAAGCTTGAAATATATCGGAGCGACGATTACCCTGTCCGCAAGACAGGAGGATCTACGATGATCGACTGGGACGATGCATTCGACAATTCCAGCTATGTGCCGGGGTCGGACGGGCTGGCCGCCGCCTGGGGCGCGGCAGCGGCGGCCTGGCGCGATAGCCGGGGTGGGACGCTTGACATCTCTTATGGTCCGGGCGCGCGCAACCGGTTGGACCTGTTCCGCCCCGAGGGTGTGGCCAAGGGTCTGGTGGTGTTCGTGCATGGCGGCTATTGGCACAAGCTCGACAAGAGCTTCTGGTCGCATTTCGCCGCCGGACCGCTCAGCCGGGGCTGGGCGCTGGCGGTGCCCTCCTACACGCTGGCACCCGAGGCGCGTCTGGGCCAGATGGTTGAGGAAGTGCGCGCGTCGATCGAAGAGGCGGCGCGTCACGTCGCGGGACCGGTGCGGCTGGCGGGCCATTCCGCCGGTGGCCATCTGGTGGCCCGCATGGCCTGCGCCGACGGGCCGCTGCCCGACCGGCTGGACCGGGTGATCAGCATCAGCGGTATCCACGATCTGCGCCCGCTGCTGGGCACCCGGATGAACGAGGTTCTGCACCTGGACGCGGCCGAGGCCGCGGCCGAAAGCCCCGCGCTGCTGTCACGGCGCGCGGGCCTGTCGGTCACCTGCTGGGTCGGCGCAAATGAGCGGCCCGAACTGGTGCGCCAGACGCGCCTTCTCTCCGAGGCCTGGGACGTGCCAAACGTGTTTGATCCGGGCCATGACCATTTCTCTGTTGTTGCCGAACTGGGCCGACCCGGCTCGGCCCTGCTGACCGAGCTTCTCAAGGATTGACCCGATGTCCCAGGCCTATGACCCCAGCCAGGAAGGCGCCAAGATGTCCTATGCCAAGGACATGAGCTATGGCGATTATCTGCATATGGATGCGCTGCTGGCGACCCATCATCCGCAATCGGATGCCCATGACGAGATGCTGTTCATCATCCAGCACCAGACCAGCGAATTGTGGATGCGGCTGGTGCTGCACGAACTCAGGGCGGCGCGCAATCTGCTGCTGGCGGGCGGCGATTTCCGGCCTGCCTTCAAGATGCTGACGCGGGTGGCGCGCATCTTCGACCAGCTTAATTCCGCCTGGGACGTGCTGCGCACGATGACGCCCAGCGACTATACGACGTTTCGCAATGCGCTTGGCAATTCCTCGGGCTTCCAGTCGCATCAGTACCGGCTGATCGAATTCATGCTGGGCAATCGCAACACCGCGATGATGAAGGTGCATGAGCATCGCCCCGAGCTTCATGCGATGCTGGCGGCGGAACTGGAGCAACCCTCTCTGTATCACGTGGCGCTGCGGGCGCTGGCGGCGAAGACGGGGGCCAGTTTCGCGCCCGAGGTCTACCGGATGGACAACCCGCACAACGCCGATGCGGCGGTGCAGGCGGCCTGGCGGCAGGTCTACGAGGATCCGGCGAAATACTGGGACCTCTACGAGTTGGGCGAGAAACTGGTCGATCTCGAGGATTATTTCCGCCGTTGGCGGTTCAACCATGTCACCACGGTGGAACGGGTCATCGGGTTCAAGCGGGGAACCGGCGGAACCTCGGGCGTTCAATACTTGCGCCGCATGCTCGAGGTCGAACTGTTCCCCGAACTTTGGCATCTGCGCGGCGATCTTTGATCGGTTCCGCGCGAACGGCCTAGGCCCGGACACATCCCCGCCGGGATCCGCATCCGCCTTGCCGTGCGGCTCCTTGCGACGGGGCAAGGCCGGGGGCAAAGCACCGGCCGGTTCCGGGCATGGGTCAAATATGTTTATGAAATAAACGATACTCATGTATGGTCACGGCTAGCTTGGACTGATGCAAGTTGCCTGCGACAGGGACAGCTGTGGCTATTTTGGTTCGACTTTTTTGCGACGCCCCGCTGGGAGTGTGACTGGCTGGCGCGCTGAACACTCATTTCAGGAGGCTGTCATGCCCGAATTTTTCAACTCCGACATCGAAGAAACCCCCGAAGCCCGGCCGGAAGACACTTCCGTGATGAGCGCGATCAGCTCTGGCGACGAAGGAGACGAGGGCAACGAGGACAACGAAGGCAACGAAAATGACGAGGGCAACGAGGGCAATGAAATCTCGGTCTCGACCTATGACGACGATCACAACGAAGGCAACGAAGGAAACGAGGGCAACGAGGGTGTCGCCGGCCAGGAAGACGACGAGGGCAACGAAGGCGATGAGGGCGACGAAGGCAACGAGGGTGACGAGGGCAACGAAGGCGACGAAGACAACGAGGACGACGAGGGGGATGAGAACGACGAGAACGACGAGAACGACGAGCATAACGAAGCCGATGAAGGCAACGAACATGACGAGGGGGACGAGAATTCCTCGCTCATCTCCAACAACACCGACGGACAAATCGACCTCTCCGAAGCTGACGAGGGCAATGAATATGATGAGGGAGATGAGGACAGCACATACTGGGACTTCAACTTTGATGACGAGTACGACCAGGGCATAGATGCAAATATGCATGAGGCCGACGAAGGCGACGAGTTCGACGAGGGCGACGAGAACAACGAAGGCAACGAGAACGACGAAGGTGACGAAAACGACGAAGGCGACGAGGGCAACGAGGGCGACGAAGGAATAATCAATATTGGCCTGGAAGGGGACGAAGGCAACGAGGGCAACGAAGGCGACGAGAACGACGAAGGTGACGAAGGCAACGAGGGTAACGAAGGCGACGAAGGCGACGAGAATAACGAAGCCGACGAGGGCGACGAGTTCGACGAAGGCGATGAAGATGGCGAGTTCTTCGGCAGAGGCCAGGAAGCCGACGAAGGCGACGAAGGCGATGAAGACGACGAGGACGACACGTTTGCTGGCCTTCTTGAGGAAGCTGACGAAGGCAACGAGGGCGACGAGGGCGATGAGGATGACGAAGGCGACGAGGATGACGAGGGAGATGAAGGCGACGAGGGCGACGAGAGTCAGAACGGCGACGAGGGCGATGAGGGCGACGAAGGCGACGAGCTGAACGACGGCGACGAGGGTAACGAGGGCGACGAAGGCAACGAGGGTACCGAAGGTAACGAAGGCAACGAGGGCGACGAGGACAACGAAGGCAACGAGGGCAACGAGGGCAACGAAGGCAACGAGGACAACGAGGGCAACGAGGCCAACGAAGCCGACGAGGACAACGAGGGCAACGAAGAAGACGAAGGCAACGAGGACAACGAAGGCAACGAGGGCAATGAGGACAACGAAGGCAACGAGGCCGACGAGGGCAATGAAGGCAACGAAGGCAACGAAGGCAACGAGGGCGACGAAGGCAACGAGGGCGGCCTGAACGACGAAGGCGACGAAGGCGACGAAAACAACGAAGGCGGCGAAAACGACGAAGGTAACGAAGGCAACGAGCACAACGAAGGCAACGAGGACAACGAAGGAAACGAAGAAGACGAAGGCGACGAAAACGACGAAGGGGACGAAGACAACGAAGACGACGAGGGCGATGAAGATGATGAAGGCGACGAAGGCGATGAGGGCGATGAAATCCTGGAACCCGATCACCCATCCCTGAGGGACGAAGGCGACGAAGGAAACGAAGACGACGAAGGCGACGAGGATGCCGATGCTCTGCTCGATGATGAGGGGGACGAAGGCGATGAGGGGGACGAGGATGACGACGGCAACGAAGGCAACGAAGACGACAACCTCGCCGATTCCGGCAACGAAGACGACGAAGGCGACGAGCTGAACGAGCCCGACAACGGCGACGAAGGCGACGAGCATGACGAAGGAAACGAGCACGACGAAGGCGACGAAGACGACGAGGGAGACGAAGGCGACGAAGGCGACGAGGGGGATGAAGACGACGAAGGCGACGAGAGCGTCTGACCCCAACTGATGCGACTGCGGGGCGGGTGCGATCGTTCTGATCCGGGCCCGCTCACCTGAGCTTTGGATCAGACCGCTGCGGGTGCGCCGGTGGCATCTAATCCGGTCGCGGGATGACTCTCTGGGCCGCCCAAATCAGGTGTAAACCGGATGATCGCAGTGCGCCCCCGCGTGTATCGGCGTTGTCGAAATGTCTGTGGTGTCCCTGCGATTGCACAGCGACAAAACAGCTGGGCCCCGCGCGTCACCCGTTTGCAGATCTTTGGTTCTGTCCAAAACCGACCTTGTGAGTGTGCAGAAACTGTCGTTGCTGGGCATGGACCTGCCCGATCTGCTGTTCTACGCTCGCGCCAAATCACCCAGTGGAACCCTGGTTTCCAGGAGCGAGGTAAACATGAACTATCACAGCCCCGCCAGTTTTGCCGAGGCTTCGGCGCTGGCTGCAAATGCGGACGGTGTCACCCGGTTTCTCGCCGGGGGGACCGATGTTCTGGTGCAGTTGCGCGCCGATATCGTCACCCCGGACACGCTGATCGACATCAAGAAGATCCCCGGCACCCATGACATCACCTGCAACGGGGATGGCAGCTGGACGCTGGGTGCGGCTGTTCCCGGCGCCGAGCTGGGCGAGCATGCGGGGCTGGTCGCCGACTGGCCCGGTGTGGTCGAGGCGATGAACCTGGTGGGATCCACCCAGGTGCAGGGTCGCGCGACGCTGACCGGCAATCTGTGCAACGGTTCGCCGGCCGCCGACTCCGTGCCCGCCATGGTCGCGGCCGCGATGACCGCGACCGTGACCGGCCCCGATGGCGAACGCGTCGTCGCGGTCGAGGATATTCCGACCGGTCCGGGCCGCATCTCGCTGGCCAAGGGCGAACTGGTTTCGGCCCTGCACATTCCGGCACGCGGCGAAAACGCGGGCGATGCCTATCTGCGCTTCATCCCGCGCAGCGAGATGGATATCGCCGTGGTGGGCTGTGCCGTCAACCTGCGCCTGGACGGGGACACCATCACCGAAGCGCGCGTGTCGCTTGGCGCCGTGGCGCCGACCGTTCTGCTGGTCGGGGACGCTGCTGCCGCGATCATCGGCTCCACGCTGGATGAGGCCGCGCTGGACCGTCTGGCGGCCGCCGCCTCGGCCGCCTGCAAGCCGATCGACGACAAGCGCGGCACCATTGCGTTCCGTACCGAGGTTGCCGGCGTGCTGGCCAAACGCGCCGCGCGCATCGCCTATGCCCGGGCCAAGGGCGAAATCATCAAGGGGCATCACGGATGAGCAAGATCCACGTATCCACCACCGTCAACGGCGATGCGGTCGAATATCTCTGCGACCCGCGCGAAACCCTGCTCGATTGCCTGCGCGACAAGCTTAGCCTGACCGGCGCCAAGGAAGGCTGCGGCACCGGCGATTGCGGCGCCTGTTCTGTGACGCTCGACGGGCGGCTGGTCTGCTCCTGCCTGGTGCTGGGGGTCGAGGCCGAGGGCAAGGAGATCGGCACGGTCGAAGGCATCGCCGAGGGCGATGTGCTGCATCCGCTGCAACAGAAGTTCATCGACTATGCCGCGCTGCAATGCGGCATCTGCACCCCCGGCATCCTGGTCGCGGCCAAGGCGCTGCTGGAGCAGAACCCCGACCCGACCGAGGAAGAGGTGCGGTTCTGGCTGGCCGGCAACCTGTGCCGCTGCACCGGCTATGACAAGATCATCCGCGCCGTGATGGACACGGCCCGCGACATGAGGGAGGCGGTATAATGGCGCTCGACGATCGTAAATCCGACGGTTTCACCTTTGTCGGCACCCGTCCGAACCGGCCCGACGGGTTGGACAAGGTCACCGGCCGCGCCCGGTTCGGCGCTGATGCGTCGGCCCCCGGCATGCTGCATGGCGCCATCCTGCGCAGCCCGCACGCCCATGCCCGCATCCTGCGCATCGACACGTCCAAGGCCGAGGCGCTGAAGGATGTGAAGGCCGTGGTCACCCGTGCCGATTTCTCGGACAAGGTGGAGTTTGCGCCGGGGCTGGAGGGTGATTTCTGGAACATCCTCGAAAACGTCATGGCAGGCGACAAGGCGCTCTATGACGGGCATGCGGTGGCCGCGGTTGCGGCAACGTCGGCGCTGGCTGCCCGCGATGCGCTCAAGCTGATCGAGGTGGAATACGAGGTCCTGCCCCATGTGACGGATGTGGACAAGGCGATGCTGATGGACGCCCCGGTGATCCGTCAGGGGGCCGCGGACTATTCCGTGCCTGAGGGGATGCATCCCAACGTGGTGCGCAAACATGAAAGCGGCCATGGCGATGTCGAGGCGGGCTTTGCCGAGGCCGATCTGGTGATCGAGGATCACTTCACCACCGAGGCCACCCACCAGGGCTATATCGAACCGCATGCCTGCCTGGCCACGCTGGGGGCCGATGGCAAGGGCGAGCTGTGGTGCTGCACCCAGGGACACTGGATCGTGCAGAAAACCTGTGCCGCGCTTTTGGGGATCGAGACCGCCAACCTGCGGGTGACCGCCTCGGAAATCGGGGGCGGCTTTGGCGGCAAGACCACCGTGTTCATCGAGCCGGTGGCGCTGGCACTGTCGCGCAAGGCCAACAAGCCGGTGAAACTGGTGATGAGCCGGTCCGAGGTGTTCCGCGCCACCGGACCGACCGCCTCGGCCTCGATGGATATCAAGATCGGCATGAAAAAGGACGGCACGCTGACCGCGGCACAGGGCACGTTCCGCCTGCAGGGCGGCGCCTTTCCCGGTGGTCCGGCGGACTTCACCGCCATGTGTGCCTTTGCCCCCTATAACCTGCCGCATGTGCGCCAGGTGGGCTATGACGTGATGACCAACCGGCCCAAACAGGCGGCCTATCGCGCGCCCGGCTCGCCCATGGCGGCCTTTGCGGTGGAATCGGTGATCGACGAGCTGTGCAATCAACTGGGACTCGACCCGATCGAGGTACGGCTCAAGAATGCCTCGCGCGAGGGGACCAAGGCGAGCTATGGGCCCAGGTTCCAGCGCATCGGCCTGGTCGAAACGCTGGAGGCGGCCAAGGCGCATCCCCATTACACCGCGCCGCTGAAACCGGGGCAGGGGCGGGGCATTTCCTGCGGGTTCTGGTTCAACCATGGTGGCGAGACCTCGGTCTCTCTGGCGCTGAGCGAAGATGGCTCGGCCCAGGTCATGGTGGGCACGCCGGATATCGGCGGCAGCCGCGCCTCGATGGCGCTGATGGCGGCCGAGGTGCTGGGCATCCCCTACGAGAACATCCGGGTGACCATCGCAGACACCGCCACGCTGGGCTATAACGACGTGAGCCATGGCAGCCGGGTGACCTATGCCAGCGGGCTGGCCACCATCAAGGCGGCGCGCCACGCGGTCGAGAAACTGTGTGAGCGGGCGGCGAAGAAATGGGGCATCCCGGTGGATGCGGTGAAATGGGAAAACGGCTGCGCGGTGCCCTCGGGACCGAATGCGGGCGAATTCGACCCGCTGCGGCTGGCCGATATCACCGCCGATATGGGGCGCACGGGCGGGCCGATCTCGGGCCATTTCGAGGCGACACCCGAAGGCGCGGGCGTCAGCTTTGCCACCCATATCGTCGATGCCGAGGTGGACCCCGAGACCGGCAAGACCAAGGTCGTGCGCTATACGGTGGTGCAGGATGCCGGCAAGGCGATCCATCCCACTTATGTCGAAGGACAGTTTCAGGGTGGCGCGGCGCAGGGCATCGGCTGGGCGCTGAACGAGGAATATATCTATGGCGCCGATGGGCGGCTGCAGAACAGCGTCTTCCTCGATTACCGCATCCCGGTGGCCAGCGATCTGCCGATGATCGACACGGTGATCGTCGAGGTGCCCAATCCGGGCCATCCGTTCGGCGTACGCGGGGTCGGCGAAACCTCGATCTGTCCGCCGCTGGCGGCCATTGCCAACGCGGTCTCGGCCGCCGCCGGCGCGCGGATGCGGCAATTGCCGATGTCGCCGCCGCGTATCCTGGCGGCGCTCAAGGCGGATGGTTGAGGTCCATCTCTGGTCCGGCCTGCGGTCGCTGGCCGGGGGCTGCGAGGTTGTCTCGGTCGAGGCCCGCGATACCGGCGAGATGCTGCGCGCCCTTGTGCGCGCGCATCCCGAATTGCAGGCGCCCATCGACGCGGGCGTCTCGGTTGCCATCGACGGGCGGGTGATCGCCTCGGGCCTGACCGAACCGATCCCGGACGGGGCCGAGGTCTATCTGATGCAGCGCCTGCGCGGCGGGTAGGCTCCCGCCCCCCTCGGCGCCCCTTGCGGGACGCCTGCGGGCGTTGGGCCGGGCGCCGCTGCGCGGTGGATCTTTTGCGAGGCGCTGCCTCGCGCTCCGGAGTATTTGCGGCGGAATGAAGGAGTGGGCGCCTGTTCTTTCCTCTTGCTGAAAATATCCCGGGGGAGTCACCGAAGGTGACGGGGGCAGCGCCCCCAGCTACGGGTCAACCGCGCGGGTCGTCGATATCCTGGGCGAACCGGCGCGGCATCAGGCCGGATTGGAACCATGTGACCATCGAGTAGATGGAATAGACCGGCAAACCCGTGCGCCTGCGCAGATCGGCGGCATAGGGCACCATATTGGTGCATTCGAGAACGATGGCGCCCGCGTCGGGTTGCTGCGCCAGGATCTGATCGGCCGCATCCAGCATGTCCTGACGACAGGCGGCGAAGTCGATCTGAGGTGCGTCACCCAGGATGTCGCGGGTAAAGGCACGGCCCGCGTCGGTTCCGTAAACAGGGGTGTCGAGCGGTACCCCCGCTGCGGCCAGATGCGCTGGCGTCAGTGTTGCCTTGGAGATGGTGAGGATCACCGCTTTTCTGCCCGGCGGCAGGAGGGCCTGTACCATCGGCACCTGCATCAGCGAGGATGTTGCCACCGGCACGTCGAGGGCGGCGCGCAACTCGTCCTGAACCAGCGCGAGAAAGCCGCAATTGGTAGTGATCCCGTCCGCGCCGGTGGCCACCAGATCGCGCCCCGCCTCGACAAAGGCGTCGAGCAGTACGCGGGGATCGCCGCGCACCACCTTGTCGGGTGAAGCGCCGCGCACCACCCTGTACTGCACCGGAAAGGGCCAGGTCAGCGCATTGCCCATATCGCCGGGAATGCGGGGAAAGCGGGTTTCCAGCATCAGGATGCCGACCGTGGCACCAAAGACCGTTTTGCCGCCGGATTGTAGGGACATGTTTGCCTCAGAGTTCGGGGACATAGAGTTGGGCATAGGCATCGCGCACCGCCTGGGTCGCCCCTTCGCGGCGGCGTTCGATATGGGCGCGCATCTCGGCCATGGCGCCCTCGGCATCATTGCGGGCCACCGCGTCGAGGATGCGCTGATGCGCCGAAACCATGGTCTGGCCCTGCGGCCCCAGCGCTTGCAGGCGGCGCAGGTCGATCAGGCGCAGATAGCGGATGCGGTCGTTGAGATTGTCGAGCATGCGCGCCAATTCGCCATTGCCCGACAGCGCGCAGAGCCGTGTGTGAAACCACTCATCCATGCTGAGCAGCGTTTCAGTATCGGCGCGCGCGGTATAGTCGGGCGCGATATCCTCTAGGTCCTGCATCAGGATGGCGATCTCGCGCTCGTCGCCGCGCAGGGCGGCGAGCCGCGCTGCCTCGACCTCGACCGCGACGCGGGCCTCGTAGAGATCCATCACCAGTTCCGGCGAAAGCGAGCGGCAGAAGAAACCGCGCCCCGAACGGAAGGTCAGGAAACCTTCGGCCACCAGCCGGTTCAGTGCCTCGCGGATCGGGGTGCGCGAGGCGTCGAGTTGGGTTGCCAGCGCGCTTTCGTTGATGCGGGCGTCGGGCTTGAAGGCGAAATCCGCCGCCATGCGGCGGAGCGCCTCGTAAAGCCGGTCAACATTGCTTTCTGATTTGGTCATTCGGCGCCTCGATTTCGGGGAAACAATATCGCGGGGTTGACTTGTGCGCAAGATGTGATGCAGAGCTGTATACAATTATGAACGCAAATTCTGTGAGGGCGAGTCGCATGGACAACCGGATGAATGGCGCCGAGGCGATGGTGCGCATGCTCGAGGCGCAGGGGGTGCGGCATATCTTTGGTCTCTGCGGCGATACCACCTTGCCGTTTTATGATGCGATGCTGCGGCTTGATCACCAGATCACCCATGTGCTGACCCGTGACGAGCGCTGTGCCACCTATATGGCCGATGGCTATTCCCGCGTGACGGGGCGCGTCGGTGTGGCCGAGGGGCCGTCGGGCGGTGGCGCCACCTATATCCTGCCGGGGCTGATCGAGGCCTCGGAAAGCTCGTATGCGGTGTTGGGGATCACTACCGATATCTCGGTCGCCTCTTACGGAAGATACCCGCTGACCGAGGTGGACCAAAAGGCGCTGATGGCGCCCCTGACCAAGTGGAACACGGTGATCAGCCGCGCCGATCATATTCCGCGCATGGTGCGGGCGGCGTTTCGCGCGATGACCACCGGGCGGTCGGGCGCGGCGCATATCGGCCTGCCCTATGACGTGCAATACGACCCGGTCGATGCCGCCGATATCTGGGCCGATCCGGCAACCGCCAGCTATCCCGCCTATCCGCAGACACCCGCGCCCGGCGCGGCCGAAGCGGCGGTTGAGGCGATCCTGTCGGCGAAAAACCCGCTCATCGTCTGTGGTGGCGGCGTGGTGATCGCGCAAGCCTGGGAGGAGCTGGACCGGCTGGCAACCCGGCTCGACATTCCGGTGGCCACCTCGATCTCGGGGCAGGGATCGTTGGCCGAGACCCATCCCAACTGTCTGGGCGTCGTGGGGTCGAACGGTGGCACCGACGAGACATGGGAGATGATGGAGGCAGCCGATCTGGTGGTGTTCATGGGCTGCCGGGCGGGGTCCACCACAACGGCGCGGTGGGAGGCACCGAAACCGGGCACCCGGATCGTGCATTTCGACAATGACCCGATGGTGATGAACGCCAATTACCGGACCGAGGTCGCGGTGGTCGGCGACCTGCGGCTGGCGCTGGCCGAGGTGAACGCGGTGCTGGACGCGCGCACACAGGGGGCCGATACCTTTGGTGGCGCTGCGGCGATTGCAGACAGGAAACGGCGCAAGTTCGAGGCGTTCGAGGTGCTGGCCCGCTCGGATCAGGCGCCGATCCGGCCCGAACGGGTGATCCGCGCGCTGATGAACACGCTGCCCGAGGATGCAACCGTGGTGTCCGATCCCGGCACCAGCTGCCCCTATTTCTCGGCCTATTACCAGCTGCCGCGCCCGGGGCGGCATTTCATCACCAACCGCGCGCATGGGGCACTGGGGTATTCGCTGTCGGCCTCTTTGGGTGCCTGGTACGGGCGGCCCGCGTCCAAGACCGTGGCGCTGATGGGTGACGGGTCGTTCGGGTTCACGGTGGGCGAGCTGGAGACCGTCTGCCGGTCGCGGGCGCCGATCACCTATGTGGTGTTTTCCAATGCGACTTTCGGCTGGATCAAGGCCAGCCAGTTCGCGGACAAGGACGCGCGCTATTACAACGTCGACTTCAACCGCACCGACAACGCGGCCATCGCGGCGGCCTATGGGTTGAAATCCTGGCGGGTCGAGGACCCAGCCGATCTGGAGCGGGTGCTGGCCGAGGCGATTGCCCATGACGGGCCGACGCTGGTTGACGTGATCACCCAGCCGCTGGAAGAAAGCAACGCCCCCGTCCGCCGCTGGATGGGATGAGTGCTTTGACCGAAAGGCGTTTGGGGCGCCTTTCGTCTAGCAAATACGGAGCGTGGAAAGCTGTGATCCCTACTCTGGCGTTATCAGCTTGGCCAATTCTGCGCGATCCTTGTCGGTCCACAAGGACGGATCCTCGCCATGTGCGATGACCGCGTGAAGCTCCATGAGTTTCCAGACCTCGTCTTCGGTTTGGGCAACAACCTTGCCGGGGCAGGATTCCATGCCGGGATAGTCCTTGCAGGCGTAAGAAAATGACGTTGGCATCGCGTGCTCCTTTCGCAGGTTTTGGGAAATGTCAGAATTTCTCGAAAGCCGGCGCGTCGGCGGGCAGGGTGATCCATGGTTGCTTGTGCGAGACAAACACATGGTTTTGCGGCGCTACGATTGATGGATCGTCAAGTGTCACCGCAGCAAACCAGGCGTCTTGCGACCAGTTCTGGCCCTCTACCTCGGAGTCGGCGGCATAGGTCAGGGTGGTGCCGCAATCGCCGCAGAAGCCACGCCTGACGCCTGGGGTTTTCTCGCATTGCTTGATCTGGCCTTTGGTGACCGAGAATTCTTTTGCGGGAACCTTGGCCCATGTCGCAAAGGCGCCACCTAGGGCCATCTGGCACGACCGGCAGTGGCAATGGGCGGAAAACTCTGGGACGCGGTCGATCCGGTATCTTATGGCGCCGCAGTAACATCCGCCTTCGTGACAGGTTGAACTGACCATCATCTGAAGCCTCCTTTGCCGGGCAGGTTAGGCAAGTTTGTCTTTCACTATTTGTCGACGAACCATCTTTGGATTTGATAAATCTTGAGTGAAATCGCGGTTCGTGCAACATAATTAATTTGGCAGTATATTAGAAAAACTTACAAATGGATTGGATGAAGCTTCCCTCTCTGAACGGATTGCGTGCCTTTTCGGCAGTGGCTGCGGCGGGTAGTTTTACGCTTGCCGCCGAGCGGCTGAATGTCACTCATGCCGCTGTCAGCCAGCAGGTACGGCTGCTTGAGGACCGGTTGGGAACACCGCTGGTCAACAGGGTCGGTCGCGGGATCGAACTGACAGAGGAAGGCGCGGCGCTGGCCCGGGATCTGGAAATCGGGTTTGCCACCATCGGGCGTGGTGTCGAGCGTCTGACCGACGGATTGTCCAACCGGCCAGTCCAAGTCACCATGTCGCCTGCTTTTGCGGTTGAATGGCTGTTACCGCGCATGGCCGCGTTTCAACAGGCCAACCCCGACATCACGTTGATGCTGAACCCGACCGCTGATCTTGTCGAACTCAAGCCCGGTGGCGTTGATGTTGCGATCAGGTACCGGGACAAGCGTCGCCCCGTTGGCGATATCGAGCCGTTGTTGCTGTCTGACATGGTTCTGATAGGCGCCCCCGAATTGGTTGCGGGAAGAAAACTGTCACACGCCGCCGACCTGATGGACCTGCCTTGGCTACAAGAACTGGGAACCAACGAGGCTGCCGAGTGGCTGACCTATCATGGTGTGGTTCCTGATCGTTCGCTTGTGGTCCACCAGATGCCGGGCAACCTAATCATGAGCGCGGTAAGGCGAGGGGATGGCATCACCTTTACCAGTCGAGCGTTCTTTCAAAAGGATATCGAGGCTGGACGTATGGTCGAGCTGTTTTCAGAGAAACTGTTCGGTGGCTACTACATCGAAACGCGGCCAGGCGTCCTGCGTCCAGCGGTCAAGACCTTCGTGAATTGGCTGAAATCGCAGGCCGAAGTGGTGACGGCCTGATCGATGTCAGATTCTGCGGGCGCTGCCCGAAACGCGGACGCCTTGGCCGGGGGTGTCGCCGATCTCGACCCTGAGCAGCGAGCGGGCGCCCATATCCTCGCCCTGCACGATGTCGATCATGCCGCCATGCGGCCAGCCGATATCGCGCAGATACCCCGCCAACGCGGCGGCGGCGGCACCGGTTGCCGGATCCTCCAGCACACCGCCGATGGCAAAGGCGTTGCGGCTGTGAAACCGCTGCGGGGTCTCGATCCAGAGCAGGTTGATCGTGGTGAACCCGTTCAGCCGCATATAGGCGGCGCCCCGGTTCAGATCGTACTCCATCGTTGCCAGCCGGGACCGGTTGCGCAAGGCCAGCACAAGGTGGTCGTTGCCCGCATTGGCCACGGCGACGGGCAGGGTCGGGTCCAGGTCGCTTTCTTCGAGACCGAAGAGCGCCAAGGCGGCCTCCAGAACTTCCAGGTCCACCGCGCCGCTGCGGGTGGGGGGCGAGATCAGCGCGGCCTGCACACGGTCGCCATGGCGCTGCCCCTCGACCGAGATACCGGCATCGTTGAGCTGCAGGGCATAGGTGCCGTCGCCAAACCGACCGGCAAGCGTCGCCCCCAATGCGATGGTGGCATGGCCGCAGAAAGCGACCTCGCCCACCGGTGCGAAATAGCGCACCCGCCAGCCCGCGCCCTCTGGCGCGGCAAAGGCGGTCTCGGAATAGCCGACCTCGGCCGCGATGCGCTGCATCTCGTCTTCGGCGGGCATCTGGTCGGCGATCACCACGCCGGCCGGGTTGCCGCCTAGGGCACCGTCAGAAAAGGCGGCGATCCGGTCCACATGTGCTGTCATCTCAAATCCTCCTGTGGGAGAGGGTCCCGCCAGAGCGGGACCCTGGTCCTTAGTTAATGCGTGCCAGAAAATCTTTCATCTCGACGGCGATTTCGGTCCCGTATTCCTCGAGCGCGAAATGCCCGGTATCGAGGATGTGGAATTCCAGATCGGTCAGATCGTCCTTGTAGGGATGCGCGCCCGCCTCGGGAAAGATCACGTCGTTCTTGCCCCACATCAGCAGCGCGGGCGGCTGATGCTCGCGAAACAGCGCCTGCCATTTCGGGTATTCGGCGAGGTTGGTGCCGTAATCAAGGAACATCTCCAATTGCACTTCCTGATTGCCCGGACGGTCGAGCAGGTATTGCACGTGCCAGAAATTGTCCGGGCTAATCGCGTCGGGGTTCTGGGTGCCATGGGTGAACTGCCATTTGGTGGCATCCAGCGTCAGAAAGGCGCGCAGCGCATCGCCATTGGCGACCGAGGGGTCGGCCCAATAGGCCTTCATCGGGTCCCAGAATTCGCGCAGGCCCTCTTCATAGGCATTGCCGTTCTGGATGATGAAACCGGTGACCCGCTCGGGGTCTTCGGCGAACATGCGATAGCCCACCGGTGCGCCGTAATCCATCAGATAGACGGCATAGTCATCCACGCCCTTGGCATCCAGGAGCTGGGTCATCAGTTGCGCGGTGCCGGCAAAGCTGTAGTCATACTCCGCCGCATCCGGCATCTCCGAGGCGCCGAAACCGGGATAATCGGGCGCGATCACGTGATACTCGGCGGCCAATTCCGGGATCAGGTTGCGGAACATATGCGACGAGGTCGGAAAGCCATGCAGAAGCAGCACGGTCGGATTGGCCGGCTCGCCCGCCTCGCGATACGCGATCTTGAGCCCCTCCAGCGTCTCGGCGCGGAAATGCGTCTGGACGGGCTCGGCGGCAAGCAGGCTGGAGGGCAGGATGTAGAACCCCAGCGTCATGACCCCGGCGGAGAACAGCGACCCCGCGGTGATGGTGGCAGCGGTATTGAGCAATGTGCGAAGCATGTCGAAAGCTCCCTTTGACAATGAGTTGGGTTTTGGTCTTGGGACTTGAAGAGGTGGGGCCGGTCTGTCCGGCCTAATCCTGCTCGGACAACTGTTGTTTCAGCCGTTCGTTTTCCGCCCTGAGCTGCGCCAGCTCAGCACCAAGCGCATTCAGATGCGGGGCCAGTTCGGCCTCGGTATAGCGGGGGGTGATGTGCTGAGGGCAGTTCCAGTCCAGCCCCTCGACCGAGATGATGGCGGCGCGTTCAGCCGGGTGGGTCTGCCCGTCGGGCAGCAGGCTGGCGGCGGCCTCGGGTCCTTCGGTGAATTTCATCCGGCCGAGGATTTTCAGCCGGCGCTGGTTGGCGTAGTCCATCAGGATCAGCGCCACCCGGCTGTTGCCGTCCAGATTGCCGCGCGAGATATACTGCCGGTTGCCCGACAGGTCCGCATAGCCGATCGTGCGCGGCCCTAGCACCCGCAGGAACCCGGCAGGCCCGCCGCGATACTGCACATAGGGCCAGCCGATTTCCGACACCGTGGCCTGATAGAACCCGTCCCGCGCCTCGATGAAGGCCTGTTCGGCAGGCCCGATCTCATGCCCCTGCTGCGGACCGCCCTCGATGAACTTGGCATAGCTGCGGGCGGAGCCGAGCCGTTCCTGATGGGCACGCACGGCGGGGGTGAAGGTCAGCTGGGAAAAGGCGCGGGGCATCGTTCAATCTCCGTTCAGAGGCCAAGTTCGGTCAGACCGGGATGGTCGTCGGGGCGGGGCCCGAGAGGCCAGTGAAACAGGCGCTCATCCTCGGTGATGGGCAGGTCGTTCAGCGAGGTGTGGCGGGCCGACATGCGGCCATCCTCGTCGAATTCCCAATTCTCGTTGCCGTAGGACCGGAACCAGTTGCCGCTGTCGTCGTGCCACTCATAGGCATAGCGCACGGCGATTCGGTTGCCGGACCAGGCCCACAGCTCCTTGATCAGGCGATAGTCCAGCTCCTTGTCCCATTTGCGGGTCAGAAAGGCGTGGATGTCGTCATGCCCGGTGATGAATTCGGCCCGGTTGCGCCAGCGGCTGTCGTCGGAATAGGCGGGCGTCACCACGTCGGCGCTGCGGCTGTTCCAGCCGTTTTCGGCCAGGCGCACTTTTTCAGCGGCGGTTTCGGCGGTGAAGGGGGGCAGTGGGGGGCGTGTCATTGGGGGTATCCCGTGTCAGGCGATGGAAGCGGCCAGAATTGCCAGCGTCAGAAGCAGGGGAACATGTCTTGTCGGGAAAAGGGCATAGCGGCGTCGCATGGCGTTAATCCTTATGTGTACCGATCTGTTAACTTGCCCTCAAAGTGTACTGATCGGTAAACTTTTGCAAGTCCTTTTGTGCAGATTTTTTCGTGGCAGGAGGCGTGGCGGAAAAACTTCATTTCGTGACAAATGGTTACCCCTGATGATTTGCACATCGCGACCGGCGTGCTTATGTACCGATCAGTAACCCAAGGACGAATCATGCGGCCGAACAAGAAAGACGAGCTGGTGCGAAAGGCCCTGACGGTGTTCTACCGGGACGGGTTTCACGCCACAGGCATGGACAAGCTGGTGGCTGAGACCGGGGTGTCGAAGACCTCGATGTACAAACATTTCCGCACCAAGGAGGAGTTGATCGTCGCAGTGCTGAAGCTGCGCGACGAAAGTTTTCGCGAATGG
The DNA here is from genome assembly GCF_059612545.1 of Ruegeria sp. SAZD011. Taxonomy (NCBI): domain Bacteria; kingdom Pseudomonadati; phylum Pseudomonadota; class Alphaproteobacteria; order Rhodobacterales; family Roseobacteraceae; genus Ruegeria; species Ruegeria sp. SAZD011. The sequence continues at coordinate 183,694 of NZ_JBXWQU010000020.1, forward strand.
TTCGAAAAGCGGGTGGACGAGTTGGCCGATACGCCTGCTGACAAGATCCTCGCCAGTTTCGACGCTCTGGGGGAGTGGTTCGAGGAAGACAGCTATCGCGGCTGCATGTTCATCAACGCGGGCGCGGAGTATAATTGCAAGGATGATCCGATCCGGCAGGAGGCGGCGCATCACAAGCAGGTGCTGCTGGATTACTTCACCGATCTGGCCCGGCAGGCGGGCGCCCGCGACCCCGAAATGCTGGGGTGCCGGATCCTGTTGCTCAAGGAGGGGGCGATCGTGACGTCTTCGCTGCTGGGCACAGCGCAGCCCGCCTGCGACGCCAAGGACACGGCGCGCATCCTGCTGGACCACGCGTTGCAGGGCTAGGGCGCGGGCAAGCCGCGCCTCAGGGTGTCAGGCGAGGGCGCGACCCTCGGCCACATGTTTCCTGAGGATCTCGGGGGGGGCGAACCGGTTTCCGTATTTGCCGGCCAGTTCCTCGCACCGGGCCAGGAACCGGGCCGGGCCATAGGTGTTGACGTATTGGATATAGCCGCCGGTATGAACCGGCGCGCCGATCCCCAGGATCGAGCCGATATTGCCATCCTCGACCGTGCGCAGCACGCCTTCCTCCAGACAGCGCAGGCTTTCCAGCACGGCGCGGAACAGGATGCGGTCCTTGATATCGGCGTCGGGGATATCGGCCCCCTCCTTGCGCCAGGCGGCCAGCCCCGGCCAGATCGTCTTGCCCTGACTGTCATAGTCATAGAACCCCTTGCCGGTGGCGCGGCCATGGCGACCGTGCTGGCTGATCATCTCGGCCAACATGGCGCGGGCGGCGGGGTTATGTTCCTTGTCAGGGTCCAAGAGGCCCATTTCCACCTGGGTGTTGTAGATGTCGGTGACCAGCTTGATCTGCACCTCGTCGAGCAGCGACAACATGCCGGTGGGCATGCCGGTGAGGCGTGACAGGTTGTCGACGCGGACCGGATCATGCCCCTCGGCCACCAGTTCCACCGCCTCGATGATCTTGGTGCCGATGGTGCGCGAGGTATAGAACCCGGTGCTGTCACCCACGATGATCGGGGTCTTGCGGATCTGGCGGGCAAAGTCGAAGGCGCGCGCCAGCGTCTCGTCCGAGGTCTTCTCTCCGGCGATGATCTCCAACAGCGGCATCTTGTCGACGGGTGAAAAGAAATGCAGCCCGACGAAGTTCTCGGGCCGCGCGGCGCCGGTGGCCAAGCGGGTGATCGGCAGGGTCGAGGTGTTCGAGCCCCAGATGCCGTTTTCGGCCAAGAGTGCCTCATGCTCGGCCAGCACCGCATCCTTGACGTCGATCTTTTCGAACACCGCCTCGATGATCAGGTCGCAACCTTTCAGATCTTCGGCCTTGTCGGTCGGGGTGATCAAGGCCAGCACCGCCTCGCGCTCCTCGGCGCTCATCCGGCCCTGTTTGACGCGTTTGTCCAAGAGAGTGGCGGTATAGGCCTTGCCGCGCTCAGCGGCCTCCATCGTCTGGTCCTTGAGCACCACGGGCAACCCCGCCGTGGCGGCGGAAAAGGCGATGCCCTGACCCATCATGCCCGCGCCCAGGATGCCCGGGCGCTGCACCTTGGAGGGCGGCACGCCCTTGGGCCGGCTGGCACCGCCATTGACCTTGTTCATGCCGAAAAACAGCGTCTCGATCATGTTCTTGGTGCTGGCCAACGGGGTCAGCGACACGAAACGGCGGCTTTCATAGCGGGTGGCGGTGTCGAAATCGACCTTGCCCGCCGCCTCGGTCATGATGTCGAGAATGCGCGCGGGCGCAGGCATCAGCCCGCGCGTCTTCTTGTAGAGCATCGCGGCAGCGCCTGCGATGCGGGTCATGTTATGTGGCGCGGTCGATGGCCCGCCGGGGATCTTGTAGCCCTTGGTGTCCCAGGGCTGGGTCACCGCCGCCGCATCGCCCTGCACCGACAGGATGTATTCCTTGGCGCGGGTCAGGAGTTGATCAGCGGGCACGACCTGATGGATCAACCCGGCCTTCAGCGCCTTGTCGGGCGACACCTGCCGCCCTTCGAGTAGGAATGGCATCGCGCCTTCCAGACCCAGCATCCAGGTCAGGCGCACGACGCCGCCGCCGCCGGGCAACAGGCCCAGCGTGACCTCGGGCAGGCCGATCTTGGTTTTCGGATTGTTGGCGGCGATACGGTGGTTGCAGGCCAGGCAGATCTCGAACCCGCCGCCAAGTGCGGCGCCATTGATCGCGGCGACATGGGGCACGGGCTGTTTCTCCATCCGGCGCATCACGGCCTTGGTCGCCTCGACCGATTGGAACAGCGCCTCGACCCCGTCAGGCTCGATGCTTTTCAGCATCTTCAGATCGCCCCCGGCAAAGAACGTGTCCTTGGCCGAGGTCCAGATCACACCTTTCAGCTCCGGCTCCGCTTCAAGCCGGTCCATGGTCGCGGCAAAGAGCGGCCAGAACTCGGCATTCATCGCATTGACCGGCCCGTCCATGTCCATGGTCACGGTGACGATGCCGTCGGCATCCTTTGCATAGTGAAAATCACCCATTCTGCCGCTCCCTTACAGACGTTCGATCAGGGTCGAGATGCCCATGCCGCCACCGACACAGAGCGAGATCATCGCCCGTTTAGCGCCCCGGCGCTCCAACTCGTCCAGCACGGTCGACACCAGCATCCCGCCCGTGGCACCCAGCGGGTGGCCCATGGCGATGGCGCCGCCGTTCACATTGGTGATCTCGTGGTCGATATCCAGATCCTTCATGTAGCGCAGAGCGACCGAGGCAAAGGCCTCGTTGATTTCCCAGATTTCGATGTCCGAGACCTTCAGCCCCGCCTTGGCGAGACATTTCTTGGCCGCGGGTCCGGGGCCCGCGAGCATGATCACCGGATCGGTGGCGATGACCGTGGCCGAGACGATGCGCGCGCGCGGCTCCAGCCCCAGATCGCGGCCCGCCTTCTCCGAGCCGATCAGCACGGCGGACGACCCGTCGACAATGCCCGAGCTGTTGCCGGGCGTATGCACATGATTGATGCGCGCCACTTGCGGGTATTTGGCCAGCGCCATGTCATCATAGCCAAAGGCGCCCATCCCGGCGAACGAGGGGTTGAGCGCGCCCAGCTTCTGCATGTCGGTGTCGGGCTTGATGAAATCGTCCCGCTCCAGGATGGTCAGGCCGTTCTCATCCTTCACCGGCACCACCGAGCGGTCGAACCAGCCGCTGTCGCGCGCATGCGCGGCGCGGCGCTGGCTTTCCATGGCGAAGGCGTCCACATCCTCGCGGCTGTAGCCGTCGATGGTGGCGATCAGGTCGGCGCCGATGCCTTGCGGGGCCGAGTTCTGATCGATCACGAAATCGGGGTCGGTGAACATCGCTCCACCCTGGCTGAGCATGGGGATGCGGCTCATCGATTCGATGCCACCCGCGACCACCAGCTCCTCCTGATCCGATCCCACTTTGGCTGCGGCCATGTTCACCGCCTCAAGCCCCGAGGCGCAGAAACGGTCAAGCTGGACACCCGGCACCGCCTCGTCCCAATGGGCCGCCTGCACGGCGGCCTTGGCGACGCAGGCGCCCTGATCGCCGACCGGCGCGGTGCAGCCAAGGATCACGTCGCCCACGCGCGCGGTGTCCATGTCGTGGCGCGCCTGCATCTCGCGCAAGAGACCGGCGGCCAGCTGGATCGGTTTGACCTCGTAAAGCGCGCCGCTGGCCTTGCCGCGAGACCGGGGCGTACGCAGCGCGTCATAGATATAGGCGGTTGTTGCCATGACCGTTCCTCCTGAAGCTTTGGCAACAGCCTAGGGGCGGGTGCCGGGCGAAAACAATGATCTGGCCGTGCAGAGAAATAGACATTAAGTGACAGATATGGCGGTCACGATCCCGGCGACGATTGTTGCCAACATTCTCGAAGGCGCGGTGGCGCGTGGTGCCGATCCGGCAGCCATTCTCGCGCGGGCGGGGCTGCCGGGTGTTGTCGGCGCGCTGGAGGCGCCGGATTTCGTGCGTCTGGTGAGGGCGGTGACGCTGGCACTGGATGATGAACTGGCCGGATTGCAGGACCGGGCTCAGCGGGTGGGGACGCATGCGATCATGGCCGCCCATGTCAGCCATGCGGATACTCTGGGTGCGGCTTATGGCCGGGCGACCGGGTTCATGGACCTTATGGACAATTCCTTTCGTTTCTCACTGCGTGAAAGTGGTGCCAGCCTGCTTTTCGAGATGACGCGCATCCCCGGGCGCACGGTGCTGAACACGACAGCGGTTGAAATGGTGCTGGTTCTGGTCGGGCGCATGCTGGCCTGGATGGTGGGCAATCGCGGCGCGTTGAACGGTGCCTGGTTCGAACATGCCGCGCCTGGACATGCCAGCGCCTATCGCGCCATGTTCCAGCGGGCGCCGATGCAGTTCGGCCAAAGCTCTTCGGGGCTGGCAATCCCGCGGGCGCTGACACGGCTGCCGGTGCTGCGTAACGAGGAGCAGGCAACGGCCTATGCCCGGCGCACGCCGCTTGACGCATTCCTGCCTCAGGACGCATCTGCCGGTCTGCCGCTTGAGGTGGCGGTGGCGGTGGAAACCTGCCTGTCGGTCGAGGGGCGGCTGCCCGACATGGTCCACGTCGCCGCCACCCTGCAAATGGCGCCGCATACGCTGCGGCGGCGGCTCAAGGCAGACGGGGTGGATTATTCCGATATCCGCAAACAGGTGCGCCGCGACATGGCGGTGCGCCTGTTGGCCACCACCGGGGACAGCGTCGAAGCCATCGCCGCCCAGACCGGGTTTTCCGAAGCAAGCGCCTTTATCCGCGCCTTTCGAAGCTGGACCGGCCTGACCCCGCGTGCCTATCGGAAAGCGGAATTGTAAAGTGGCGGGTGATCAGTCGTTGCCGCAGAACAGGGAATAGAGCAACCCGATCACCTGTTCCGTATTGCTGTCGGACAGAGAATAGAAAACGGTCTTGCCTTCGCGCCGGGTGCTGACCAGCCCCTCTTCGCGCAGCCGGGCCAGCATTTGGCTGACCGCGGCCTGTCGGATCTCGAGGAGGTGCTCCAGTTGCCCCACCGATTTTTCACCCGCCCCCAGATGGCACAGGATCATCAAGCGCCCCTCATGCGCAAGCGTCTTGAGATAGCCCGCCGCGCGGGCGGCGTTGCTCGCCATATCATCGGGTGTATCTGGCGACAAAGGGGGGGCGTCTTGCACGGTCACTGTGGCGTCCTGTCCTCGTAAATGGCGTCAATATGCCTCAAGGACAGGCTGGATGTCACCCCTAGATCGCAGGCGCACCGCCCTGAAACGCATTGCCGCTGGCATAGTCGCAGGGGGCTTCCTGCATGTTCAGATGCAGGTCATGCCCGGTGAAGGGATGGGCGCGCGCAAGTTCCTCGTCCACCTCGATCCCCAGGCCGGGGGCGTCGGGCGGGATCACAAATCCGTTATCGACCCGGATCGAACCCTTGATCAGCGCATCGTGGAACGGGGTTTCGATGCTTTCGAGCAGAAGGATGTTCGGGATCGAGGCCGCAAGCTGGATATTGGCGGCCCATTCGATCGGCCCCGCATAGAGATGCGGCGCCATCTGGGCGTTGAACAGCTCGGCAATGGCGGCGACCTTCTTCATCTCCCAGATGCCGCCCGCGCGCCCCAGTGCCGGTTGCAGGATCTCGGCCGCGCCCGCGCGCAGAACCGCGCCAAACTCGGCCTTGGTAGTCATGCGTTCGCCGGTGGCTACCGGGATGCGCACGTTGCGGGCGACGCGGGCCATGTCCTCGATATTGTCGGGCGGGGTCGGCTCTTCGAACCAAAGCGGCGAGTAGGGTTCCAGCGCCTGTCCCAGACGAATGGCGCCAGCCGTGTTGAACTGGCCGTGGGTGCCAAAGAGCAGGTCCGCCTTGTCGCCCACCGCCTCGCGGATCGCCTTGCAAAATGCGACCGAAAGCGAGATGTCGGTCATCGCAGGCATGTGGCCGCCCCGGATGGTATAGGGACCGGCCGGATCGAATTTCACTGCCGTATAGCCCAGGCGTACCATTTCGGCAGCGCATTCGGCGGCCTGGTCGGGCGAGGTCCAGAACGACCCAATCTCGTGATGCGGCAACGGGTAGAGATAGGTATAGGCGCGGATACGCTCGTTCATCCGTCCGCCGATCAGCGCATGGACGGGCCGGTCGCGATCTTTGCCCAGAATGTCCCAGCAGGCGATCTCGAGGCCCGAGAAAGCGCCCATCACGGTCAGATCGGGACGCTGGGTAAAGCCGCTGGAATAGGCGCGGCGGAACATCAGTTCGATATTCTCGGGGTTTTCGCCAGCCATGTGCCGGTCGAACACGTCTCGGATCACATGGGTCATCGCCTCTGGCCCGACCGAGGAGGCATAGCATTCGCCCCAGCCGGTGATGCCGGTATCGGTGGTCACCTTGACCAGGATCCAATAGCGCCCGCCCCAGCCGGGAGCAGGTGGCGCCGTGACGATAATGTCGAGGTCTTGCAGCTTCATCGGGTACTCCATCGAGGGGGGCGGAGGCAAAAAATTTAAAATTTTTTGCAGGCAAATTTTCGGGGAAAATTTGCCGACAGTCTCGGGCGTCAGTTGAACAGGATCACGTTGCGTTTGGCGCTTCCGGTGCGGGTGTCGGCGATGGCTTCGTTGATCTGCTCCAGCGACCAGCGGCCAGAAATCAGTTCGTCGAGTTTCAAGCGGCCTTGCTGGTAGAGGTCGATCATCCACGGGATATCGCGCTGGATCACCACGTCACCCATTTTCGAGCCGATCAGCCCGTGTCCCTGAAACGAGGCGCTCATCGGTTCGTATTGCGCCATGGCACCGGCATGGGGCATGCCGATCATCACTGCCCTGCCGCCCCAGCCCAGGTATTTGGGCGCCTCGTCATAGGCGCGCACCGCACCGACCGTGACCAGCACCGCATCGGCGCCGCGCCCGCCAAGCGCCTTGTAGGCCGCGCGCCAGGGTTTCGGGCTGGTGGCGAGCACGCCATGGGTGGCGCCGAACTCGCGGGCGATGTTCAGTTTCTCTTCGGTCATGTCCACCGCGACGATGCGACGGGCGCCGGCGATGCGGGCGCCCTGGATGGCGTTCAGCCCGACGCCGCCGGCGCCGATCACCACCACGTCCTGACCGGCGCGCAGCCGGGCGGCGTTGACCGCCGCCCCGACCCCGGTGATCACCCCGCAGGAGAGCAGACAGGCCACGTCGCGGCCCATATCATCGGGGATCCTGACGATCTGGCGCTGGCTGACCACCACTTTCTCGGCAAAGGCGCCACAGGCCATGGCCTGTAGCAGCGGACCTTCGTCCGCGGTACGCAGCGGCCCCTGTTTCACCCCGTCATAAGGTGTGTCGCAGATGGTGGGCTGACCGCCTGCGCAATTGGCACAGCTGCCACAGGCGCGGATCAGCGTGACCACCACCGGATCGCCGGGCGCAAAGCCCACAACACCCGGACCCACGGCCGACACGGTGCCTGCCGCCTCGTGCCCGTAGACCGCCGGCAGATGCCCGCCCCAGGCGCCATCGGCATAGGAGATGTCGGAATGGCAGATCGCGACCGCGTCCAGCGTCACCTCGACCTCGCCGGTGCCGGGCGGGGCAAGCAACACCTCTTCGATCACCAGTGGTGCGTTGAACTCATGGCAAACGGCGGCGCGGATTTTCTGCATCCCGGCTCTCCTCGGCATTTCTTTACACTACGGTGGACCGCGGCGCTCGATGCGGCAAGGTGGAAACCGGCAAAGATACGTCGCTATTACGTCACGGCAGTCCGCGTGCGCAAAAAGATTACCAACCCTGCCGCCATCAATGCCAGCGCGACGAGGAAAGGCGCACCGGGCAAATAGACCGGTGCCTGTGGTCCGGTAAAGTGGGCGAATACGCTGGCCATCAACAGGGGTGAAACGATCATCGACAGGGCATGTACGGCGGACATCACCCCTTGCAGCGCGCCCTGCTGGTCATCGGCGACGCTGCGCGACATGATCGCCTGCAAGGCGGGCGGGACCACCGCACCCATCGCGGTGATCGGGATCAGGATCAGCGCAAGTGTGCCGCTGGCGATGAAGGCGAGCAGACCGAAACCCACGAAGTCGAACAGCTGACCCCAGATCACCGTGCGGCGCTCGCCGATGCGGCGGGTGATACGCGGCAGCAGCCCACCCTGTACCACCGCCATCAGGAAGCCGAAGATACCCAGCGACAGGCCGATCATCTTAGGCGACCAGCCGAACCGCTCCTGCGAGAAATAGGACCATATCGCCGGGTAGACATAGATTGCCACGGAATAGAGGAAATAGGCCCAGAGCAGCCCCTTGAGCCCGGGCACCTGGCCCAGCATGCGAAAGGCGCCCAACGGATTGGCGCTGGCCCAGGAAAAGGCGCGGCGGGTGGCCGTCGTCACCGTTTCGTTCATCACGAAAAGGCCGAGGACAAAGTTCAGCCCGGCCAGAACCGCCGCCGCCCAGAATGGCGCGCGGGTGCCGAACTCGCCCAGCACGCCGCCCATCAGCGGCCCCAGCACAAAGCCGACACCAAAGGCCGCGCCCAGCATGCCGAAACGGGCGGCCTTTTGCTCGGGGCGGGAGACATCGGCCATATAGGCCGAGGCGGTGGCATGGGTGGCCGCCGTGATGCCGCCGACGATGCGCCCGGCCAACAGCAGCCAGATACTGCCCGCCACTGCCATCACCACATAGTCCAAGGCCATGACAAAGAGCGAGACCAGCAGAACGGGGCGCCGTCCGAAGGCATCGGACAGGCTGCCGATGATCGGGCCGAACAGGAACTGCATCGCGGCAAAGGCGGTGCTGAGCACGCCGCCCCACAGCGCCGCGTCGGCCAGGGTGCCGCCTTTCACCTCGACGATCAGGTCGGGCATGATCGGCATGATCAGGCCAATTCCCATGGCGTCGATCATCACCGTCGCCAGGATAAAGAGAAAGGGCAGGCGCATTCTGAACCGTCCGGTTTAGTTTTCCAGACCCTAGCCGCGCCGGTCGGGGTTGAAAAGCCGCTAAGTGACCGCTTGCGACCGGACCCGGGCGGCAAAGGCGCGGGCCTCGTCCGGGGCGGCACCCAGCTGTCTGGCCGGGTCGGTCAGGGCCGCCGCGTCGAGCTGCGGCCAATCGCGTGCAATCAGGTCGCGCAGCGGCACCTGGCTCTCCATCGCCTCGGCACAGAGGGTCTTGACGGCGGCCTGTGCCTCGGGACGGGGTAGGTGGGTGGCGAGCGCAAAGCTCACCGCCTCGGCGTGGATGGTGCCAAAACCCATGTCGAGCGTGGCGGCCATGGTATCGGGGCAGGGGGCCAGTCCGGGCAGCAGGCGCTGGGTGATCTGCACCGAGGACGCCGCGCCCAGTACGATCTGGGGCAAACACATCCATTCGGTGAACCAGGCGGCGCCGTCGCGCTGGTGCCGGTGCACGCCCGCGCCATGCAGCACCGCCAAAAGGCCCGGCACCTGCCGGGACAGCGCCACCAGCGCCGAGGGGCCGACCGGGTTCTGTTTCTGCGGCATGGTCGAGGACGCGCCGCCGCCACCCAGCGTGATTTCGGCAATTCCGGTCTGGGTCAACTCGATGGCATCCTCGCCCAGCTTGCCAAGCGCCAGCGCGATGCGGGTGCACCAGTCGGCGAGCCGCAGCACTGGTGTACGGTCGGTATGCCAGCTGTGCCCGGGATCAGCGAGGTTCAGAAGCTGGGCCAGATCGGCGCGCAGCCGCGCCGCCTCGGGGCCCAAAGCGGCGGCGGTGCCCGCGGCGCCGGACAGAGAGACCAGCAGACAATCGCGCCTGAGACCCGGCAATTCGCGCAACAGATCAAGCAGCGGCGCCCCCCAGGCCGCCACCACCGCGCCAAAGCTGGTGGGGGTGGCATGCTGGCCATAGCTGCGGCCCGCCATGGGCAGTTCGGCATAGGTTACGGCCAGCCCCGCCAGGATTTCCAAGATCGCGCCCAGATCCCGTTCCAGCACCGAAACCGCCTGACGCAATCGCAGCATCAGGCCGGTGTCGATGATATCCTGCGAGGTGGCGCCCCAATGCACGTATTGCGCATGTTCGGGCGCCTGCATCTCGGTGCGAAAGGCGGCGACCAATGCCGGGACGCTGACCCCGTTTGAACCCGTCGCCTCGGCCAGGGCGCCGGGGTCGAGATGGATTTCCATCGCCGCGCGGTGAATGGCGCCAGCGCTCTCTGCCGGGATCAGCCCCAGCGCGCCTTGCGCCTTGGCCAGCATCCCCTCGACCAGCAGCATCGCGCGCAACTCGGCTCCGTCGGTGAACAGCCGCCCGGCATCGCCCGCAGGAAAAAGGCGCGTCAGATGCGCGCTGTCAAACACTGATGCGGCCATCAGAACTGTCCTTCGATCCGTGTCAGCAGCCGCGCCAGCCCCTGCGGGTCGGCAAAGAACGGCGAATGAGAGCTGTTCATGACATGGACACGGTCGGATGGCCAGTCCGCCGTCATCTCCTCCTGGTATTCGGGCGGAATCGTCCGGTCCTCGGCACAGCGGATATAGGCCTTGGGCACGCTCGCAAACCGGTTGGACAGGGTCAGCGGCGTTTCTTGCGGGGCAATCGCCTGCGGGCAGAGGCGCGGCTGGGCGTAATGCACCCGCTCGGGTCGGCAGTCGTGATAAAAGAGATCGGCGACCTTCTCGGGATCGACGATATAGGACAACCCGTCCTCGGATTTCACCACCGCCTCGGTCAGGGTCTGGCGTGGCGCGCGTTTGCGCATCTCGACCATCGACAGACCCGAGCGGGGCACATAGGCGCAGAGATAGATCAACCCGCGCATCGCGTCAGGGTTTCGTTCAGCAGCGGCGCTGATCGGATAACCGGCCCAGCTGTGGCCCAGGATCAGGGTGTCGGCTGTACTGGCGTCCAGCACCGCGTCGCGGCAGCTGTCCAGTGTAACCTCGTTGATCGGAGTCACGTCCGACCCATGGCTGGGCATGTTGATGGCGCGCACCGTGTGGCCACGCTCCTCCAGCGCCGGGATCAGGTCGCGCCAGCACCACGCCCCGTGGCAGGATCCGTGAACCAGAAGAAAATCGGCCATGGCCGTGCCCTCTCAGATATGGCCCACCTCGCGCAGGAACTGCACGAGGCGTTCGGCATAGGCGGCAGGGTGTTCCACACAAGGCAAGTGCCCGGCCTTGCGGATCAGGTGGAATTGCGAACCGGGGATCAGATCGACGGTTTCCCGCACCAGATCCGGCGGGGTGGAGCCGTCCTCGTCCCCGGCGATGCCCAGGGTCGGCAGCCTGAGGCCGCTTGTGGGGGTATAGAAATCGGTGCCCGCGATGGCGGCACTGCACCCGGCATAGCCCTGCACCGGTTGCCGGACCAGCATGTTGCGCCAAAGAGTCAGCTCGGCCGTGGTGCGGAACCCGCGCGAAAACCAGCGTTCCATCACGGCATCCGCCAGTGCCTCGATCCCGCCTGCGGTGACGGCGGCGATACGCTCTTGCCACATCTCCTTGGTGCCGATCTTGGCGGCGGTGTTCGACAGAACCATCGCGCGCACCTGGTCCAGCCGCTTGACCGCCAGCCCTTGCGCGATCATGCCACCGATCGACAGGCCCACCACTGCCGACTCACGAACCTCAAGCATGTCCAGGAGCCGCTCAGCATCGCGCACCAGCGTGCCCATGGCATAGGGCCCGTCCGGCGCGTCGCTCAGGCCGTGGCCGCGCTTGTCATAGCGGATCAGTCTTAGCCCAGCGGGCAGATGAGGCAGGATCGGATCCCACAGGCGCAGATCGGTTCCCAACGAGTTAATGAACAGCACAGGTGCGCCTTCGGGGTCGCCCTCGACCCGGTAATGTAGCCTGATATCCCCCAGATCCGCGATCCGCATGTGGCAGCGACTCCCCTTTCCAGTGTGGAACCAGACTAGAGCCTTACGCAGGGGAAGGTAAAGCGCCCTGACGCCGCATGGCGTCATTTTGCCTGTGGATGGCCCGTTCAGGCAAAGCGCTCTAAGGCAGTGCGAAACACCGCCGCGTCGACATTGCCGCCCGAGGCCACGGCAATCACGCTATCTCCTTCGACCTGATCGGCGTGAAACAGGGCCGCTGCAAGCGAGACCGCACCGCCCGGTTCCAGCACGATCTTGAGCCGCAGAAAGGCCAGCGCCATGGCGCGCAGGGCATCGTCCTCACTCACCGCCAGGCCGGGGCCGCAGAGCCGGCTGAGGATCGGAAAGGTGATCTTGCCCGGTTCCGGCGTCAGGATCGCGTCGCAGATATTGCCGGTTTCCGAAGTGTTGCGGCTGACGGTTCCGCTGGCGAGCGAGCGTTTCACATCGTCAAACCCCTCGGGCTCGACCGGGCGCGCGCGCAACCCCGGTGCGCGGGCCTCAAGCGCCAGTGCCACGCCCGAGGTCAACCCGCCACCGCCGCAACAGACCAGCACATCGCCGCTCTCGACGCCCAGTTCACCCGCCTGTTCGGCCAGTTCCAGCCCCACACTGGCCTGACCGGCGATCACCTGCGGTTCGTCATAGGGCCGGATCAGCGTCAATCCGCGTTCGGCGGCCAGCGCGGTGCCGATCTCTTCACGGCTTTCGCGGCCCCGGTCATACAGCACCACCTCGGCCCCCAGCGCCCTCGTGTTGTCGATCTTGAGCCGGGGCGCATCCGAGGGCATCACGATCACCGAGGCGATGCCATGCAACGTCGCCGCATGGGCAACCCCCTGCGCGTGATTGCCCGAGGAATAGGCGATGACGCCGCGGGCGCGCGTCTCGGGGTCCAGTGCCGAAATGGCCGACCAGGCACCGCGAAACTTGAAGCTGCCGGTATGTTGCAGGCATTCGGGTTTCACCAGCACCCGGCGCCCGGCGATCTCGTCCAGAAAGGGCGAGGAGAGCAGCGGCGTGCGGCGGACATGGCCCATCAGCCGCGCGGCGGCGGCCTCGATCAGGTCTATGGTGCTCATGCGGCCTCCAGAATGCGGCGGATCAGGTCCAGCGATTGCGGTTCGTCGAGAAAGGGAACATGGCCCCGGTCCGGCACTTCGGCCGAGATCAGACCGGGATGGCGGCGATGCATCTCGGCCACGGTGCCCGCGCCCAGAATATCGGAATTCGCCCCCCGCAACACGGCGGTGGGAATGTCGCGCAGCGCCTCGAAGAAGAGCCACAGATCAGGGATCGTCCCGGTCGCGGCCTGATCCAGCAGCGCCTTGTGCAACCCGTCGTCATAGCGCAGCGCCAGCCCGCTGTCGGTGGCGGCATACTGGATCTCGGCCTGTTTGCGCCAGACCGAGAGCGGCACGCCGGGAAACTGCGGCTCCATCGCCTGTTTCAGCGCCAGCGCGGCCTGGTCATGGGTTTTCGAGACCGGTTTCTTGCCGACATAGTCCATGATCCGGGCGATGCCCGCCGGCTCGATCACCGGGCCGACATCGTTCAGGATCACCCCCGCCAGCCGGTCCGGGTGGCTGGCGGCCAGTGCCATGGCGATCATGCCCCCGCGCGAGGTGCCCAGCACCGACACCCTGTCCAGCGCCAGATGGTCGAGCAGTTCGATGGTGTAATGGGCTTCGCGCAGGACATTGTAATTGCGGTAATCGGGATCATAGTCGGACTGCCCCCGCCCGCGATAGTCGAGGCGGATCAGCCGAAGATCGGTCACATGCGGGCGCAGGAATTCGAAATCGCGGCTGCACCGGGTCAGCCCGGCAAGGCAGAGAAGCGGTTGGCCGGTCCCCTCGTCCTCGAAGAACAGGCGCAGACCGTCGCTGGTGGTGAAGCTGGCCATTCAGACCCTCGCCAGTTCAGGAATGCCGGTCAGATCCGACAAGATATGGTCAGGGGTCCAGGGCAGCCGGTCCAGCGGCTCGCCCGCGCGGTTCACCCAGGCGGTGCGGAACCCGTAACCCGCCGCCGCCGCCGCATCCCAGCCGTTTGAGGACACGAACAGCACCGCATCGGGCGGGCAGCCGAACCGCTGGCCCACCAGGTCATAGACCCGGCGATCAGGTTTGAAGATGCCGACGCTTTCCACGGAAAGCACGTCGTCGAGCACATCGCCCAAGCCAGCCGAGCGCACCGCGCCATCCAGCATGTCGGGCGACCCATTGGACAGGATCGCGGTTTCCAGTCCGGCGTCCTTGAGTGCGCGCAGCATCGCCGGAACCTCGGGATAGGCCTGCAATTGCCAGTAGAGGTCCAGCAGCCGTTGGCGCAGCGCGGCATCACCTGCCAGCCCAACCGCCTCGAGAGCCCAGTCGAGCCCCTCGCCGGTCACTTGCCAGAAATCGGTATGCGCCCCAGTGATCGCGCGCAGCCAGCTGTATTGCAGCTGTTTCAGCCGCCAATGACTGGCCAGCGTCTGCCAATGCGGGCGCAGGGCTGCGTTGTCGGGGTCCTCTGCCGCCTGCCGGGCGGCAGAGGAGACGTCGAACAACGTGCCATAGGCATCGAATACGCAGGTGGTTATGGACATCGTATCCTCTCCGCAAGGGGTCGCGCGGCGCAGCCTCGCACAGTCGCGCGGCGGGCGAAAGGGGGCGGGGTTTACATTGGCGTGACAGGGTCTAGGCTGGGCGTTCTTTCAAAACTGCCCCAGACGGAGACGGCATGACCCAGATAAAACAAGGCGACACGGTGCGCATCCACTACACCGGAACCCTGCTCGACGGCAAAACCTTCGACAGTTCCGAGGGGCGCGATCCGCTGGAGTTCACGGTCGGGTCCGGCCAGATCATTCCCGGTCTGGACCAGGCGATGCCAGGCATGGAGGCGGGCGAGAAAAAACGCGTCGAGGTGCCCTGTGCCGAGGCCTATGGCCCGCTGAACCCCGAGGCCCGTCAGGCGATCCCGCGCGAGGGGATCCCCGATGACATTCCGCTGGAACTGGGCACCCAGTTGCAGATGCAATCCCCCGATGGCCGGGTCATCCCGGTGACCGTCGTCGAGGTAGAAGAGGCAACCGTGACGCTGGATGCCAACCACCCCCTGGCCGGTCAGGACCTGATTTTCGACATAGAGGTCGTCTCGATCAACTGACGAAATGACCCGCCCCGATGAGGGGCGGGCCATTTCGGTCGCGCATGGGGTTCGGCAGTCGAGATTTTTCGTCGAAAAATCTCGCCAGCGCTACATCGCTTCGGGTTGCGGCATACCGAGAACGTGGAAACCGCCATCGACTCGGATGATCTCGCCCGTGGTACAGGCGCCCGCGTCCGAGGCCAGGTAGACTGCCGTGCCGCCCACCGCTTCGAGCGTTGCGTTCGAACGCAGCGGTGCATTCTGGTCACAGAACTTGAAGGTTCTGCGCGCCCCGCCGATGGCGGCACCAGCCAGCGTTTTCATCGGGCCGGGCGAGATCGCGTTCACGCGAATTCCGTCGGGTCCCAGGTCATTGGCCAGATAACGGGTCGCCGATTCCAGTGCCGCCTTGGCCACACCCATCACGTTGTAGTTCGGCACCACCCGGTTCGAGCCCTGATAGGTCAGTGTCAGCACGGTGCCGCCATTGTCCTTCATCATCGGATAGGCGCGGCGGGCCACCTCGATCAGCGAATAGGCCGAAATATCCATCGAATGCTTGAAATTGGCCCGGCTGGTGTTCAGGAACCGTCCTGTCAGTTCGGATTTGTCCGAATAGGCGATCGCATGCACCAGGAAATCCATCGTCGGCCAGCGCGCGGCCAGCTGTTCGAAGGCGGTGTCCAGCGAAGCATCGTCTGTGACATCCGCATCGACCATGAAATCGCTGCCGACACTGGCGGCCAGCGGTTCCAGGCGCTTGCCAAAGGCCTCGCCCTGGTAGGTAAAGGCCAGTTCCGCCCCCGCCTCGTGCATTGCCTTGGCAATGCCCCAGGCGATGGACCGGTCGTTCGCGACCCCCATGATCAGGCCGCGTTTGCCCTGCAAAAGTCCTGACATCCGCCCTTACCCCCTGAACTTGCTCAGCACCATCGATCCGTTGGTGCCGCCAAAGCCGAAGCTGTTGGTCATCACCGAATCGAGGCCGGCGTTTTCTACATATTGTGTCGCGACCTCGCCTGGCTGGATGCCTTCGGCCAGAGTGTCGACATTGATCGAGGGCGTGATGAAATCATGCTCCAGCATCAAGAGGCAGAAGATCGCCTCGAGCGCGCCCGCCGCCCCCTGGGCATGGCCGGTCATCGACTTGGTCGAGCTGATCGGCGGCACACGGCCCTCGCCGAACACGCGGCGCACCGCCTCGACCTCGCCCACGTCGCCGACCGGGGTCGAGGTGCCATGCGCGTTGATATAGCTGACCTTGCGGTCTTCGGGCAGGGTGGACACCGCCAGCCGCATCGCCCGTTCTCCGCCCTCGCCCGAGGGTGCCACCATGTCATGCCCGTCCGAGGTGGCGGCATAGCCGGTCACCTCGGCATAGATCCTGGCGCCACGCGCCAGGGCGTGTTCCAGCTCTTCCAGCACCACGATGCCGCCGCCGCCCGAGATCACGAACCCGTCGCGATCCTGATCGAACGCGCGCGAGGCCTTCTCGGGCGTGTCGTTGTATTTCGACGACATTGCGCCCATCGCGTCGAACAGGCAGCTGAGCGTCCAGTCCAGCTCTTCGCCGCCGCCGGCGAACATCACGTCCTGCTTGCCCAGCATGATCTGCTCGGCGGCATTGCCGATGCAATGCAGCGAGGTCGAGCAGGCCGAGGTGATGGAATAGTTCAGGCCCTTGATCTTGAACGCGGTGGCCAGGTTGGCCGAAATGGTCGAGCACATGCATTTGGGCACCGCAAAGGGCCCGATCCGCTTGGTCGCGCCGGTCTTGAGCACGGTCTGATGCGCGCTCAGCATGGCACTGGTCGAAGGGCCGCCCGATCCGGCCACCAGACCGGTGCGCGGGTTGACGATCTGATCCTCGGTCAGCCCCGCATCGGCGATGGCCTGTTGCATGGCGATATGGGCATAGGCTGCACCCGGCCCCATGAAGCGCAGCGCGCGCTTGTCCACATGTTCGGCCACGTCGATCTTGAGCGTGCCGGCGATGCGGCTGCGGAACCCGTGTTCGGCCATTTCCTCGCTGGCGACGATGCCCGACCGGCCCGCCTTGAGCGAGGCGGTGACCTCTTCGGCATTGTTCCCGATCGAGGAGACGATCCCCAACCCGGTGACGACTACTCGGCGCATGTGGCCTCCCTTGCTTGCTCGGGTCTTATTAGGGCATTGGCGGGGCCGGGTGCAAGGTGGCGTGGTGTCGGGGACGTCGCCGATCCTGGATCCGGCCCGGGCCGGTGTGGCATTGCCGGGCCTGTCAGCCGGACAGGAACATGTCCTTGAACTGATCGCGCAGGATGTTCTTTTGGACCTTGCCCATCGTGTTCCGCGGCAATTCATCCATCACGATCAGTTTTCGGGGATGTTTGAACCGGGCAAGCGAGGCCTGAACCTGTGCCATGATCGCTTGTGTATCGGGGGTCTTGCCCGGTTGCGCCACGAGGATGCCCAGCGGGGTTTCTCCGAAATCGGGATGCGGCACCCCGATCACCGCGCTTTCCAGCACGTCGGGCTGATCGTCCAGCAGCAGTTCCAGCTCCTTGGGATAGATGTTGAACCCGCCCGAGATGATCAGGTCCTTGCCACGTCCGACGATGGTGACATAGCCGTCGGGATCGACGAAACCCAGATCGCCGGTGATGAAGAATCCGTCGCCGCGCAGTTCGGCTGCCGTTTTCTCGGGCATCTGCCAATAGCCCTTGAACACGTTTGGGCCGCGCACCTCGATCTGGCCTATTTCGCCCTGAGGCAGGGGTTCGCCGCTCTCGGGGTCGGTCACCTTCAACTCGACGCCCGGCAGAGGAAATCCCACAGTGCCCGCGCGGCGCTCGCCCTCGTAGGGGTTGGAGGTGTTCATGTTGGTCTCGGTCATGCCGTAGCGTTCGAGGATGCGGTGGCCTGTGCGCTCTTCGAACGCGACATGGGTTTCCGCCAGCAAAGGCGCCGAACCCGAGACGAAGAGGCGCATATGTTGCGCCAGCTTGCGGGTGAACCGGGCATCGCCCAGAAGGCGGGTGTAAAAGGTCGGCACGCCCATCATGGCGGTCGCGCGGGGCATCTGCGCGATGATCTGGTCAAGGTCGAATTTCGGCAGGAAGATCATGCCGCCGCCGGTGAGCAGCGCGATATTGGTGGCGACGAACAGGCCGTGGGTGTGAAAGATCGGCAGCGCGTGCAGCAGCACGTCATCGGCGGTAAAGCGCCACTCGCGCGCCAGGGTTTCGGCATTCGACAACAGGTTGTCCTGGGTCAGCATCGCGCCCTTGGAGCGGCCGGTGGTGCCCGAGGTATAGAGGAAGGCCGCCAGGTCATCGCCGCTGCGCTCAACGGTGGCAAATGTGTCCGGCATCCCGGCGGCGCGCGCGGTCAGGCTGCCGGTTCCGTCGGCGTTCAGGGTCTCGACCCGCGCGCCCAGACCGTCGGCGATCGGGGTCAGCATCTCCAGACTGCGCCCGTCGCAGACGATCAGCGCGGCGCCGCTGTTTTCGATGAAATAGCTGAGTTCATCGGCGGTATAGGCAGTGTTGAGCGGCAGAAAGATCAGCCCTGCCTGCGCGCAGGCGGCATAAAGCGCCAGCGCCTCGGGCGATTTCTCGATCTGGGCCGCGACCCGGTCGCCCGGTTTCAGACCCAGGCCGGTCGCCGCATGGGCCAGCCGCGCGGCAAGTGCCAGAAAACCGGCATGGCTGATCACCTGCCCGTCGGGCAGAAACAGGAACGGGGTCTCCTTTCCGGCATGGGTGCCGAAGAGGCGGTCATAGAGGGGATTTGTCATCGGGTTCCCTTTCCTGCGTTACGTTCCGGTCCGCTTGCAGTTCTGGGACATCGCACAGCGATGGTAAAGGCGGTTCGCCATCGCGGGGTCGAGTTCTCTGTCAGCTGTCCCGGAGGATCATCTCGGCCCCGCGTGCGGCCAGCATCATGACCGGCGCGTTGGTGTTGCCCGAGGTCACGTTGGGAAAGGACGAGGCGTCGATCACCCTCAGCCCCGCCACCCCATGTACCCGCAGCCGCGAATCCAGCACCGAATCCCGCGCCGAGGGTCCCATGCGGCAGGTGCAGCTGGCGTGATAGACCGACCCGGCGCGCTGCCGGAAATCGGCCAGCAGATCGGCGTCGGACATGGCGGAGATGTCGGGACCATCGACCGTAACGGCCCGGATCGCGGGTGTCTCTGCCAGTTTCTGAGCGATCCGTCCGGCGGCAACGGCCATGGCGCAATCCTCGTTGGTGGACAGCGAGTTGGGACGGATATCGGGGGCAACCCCCGGATCGGGCGAGCGGATCGTCACCGCGCCCCGGCTGGTGGGACGGCAAGGCTGGGCGCAGATCAGAAAACCGGCCATTGGCGCCACGTCGGGTTTGCCATCGGGACGCACCGAGTAGGACATCGGGTTGCAATAGACCTGCATGTCGGCGGATCCGCCGGGGGTCGACGGTACGAAACCGCTGATCTGGTTGATCGGCACGCTGAGCGGCCCGCCCCGTGTCAGCAGATATCGCAGCCCCGCTGCCATCTTGCCGGGCCAGTTGCCCAGACGGTTGTTCAGCGTCGGTTCGGTGGCGGTGAACTGATAGGAGATGCCAAGATGATCCTGCAGGCCCTGACCCACCTGCGGCAGATCCCGGGCAACCGTGATCCCGTGGCGTTTCAGCAGCTCGGCGGGTCCGATGCCCGACAGTTGCAGCAGCTGCGGCGAGTTCACGGCACCGGCGCTGACGATCACCTCGCGGGTGGCCGTGGCCTGCACGCGGTGGCCACGGGCGCGGTACGCCACACCCGTCGCTCTGCCGTCGTGCAGGATGACTCGCTCGACCAGGGCCTCCGAGACCAGGTGCAGGTTGGGCCGCTTGAGGGCAGGGCGCAGGAACGCGTCGGCTGCCGACCAGCGTCGACCGTTGCGAACCGTACCGTGCAGGCGTGCGATCCCGTCGCGCGCGGCACCGTTCAGGTCGTCGCGGATCGGCCAACCGGCCTGTGCCGCCGCCTTGAGGAAATGTTCCGAGAACGGGTGCATCCGGTTGCCGACATCGCTGACATGAACCGGCCCGCTGCCGCTGAGGCTGCGCCGCCCGCCAGGACCGGGCCGATCGCGGGTTTCCAGTTGGGCATAGGTCTCGCGGACCGACTGCCAGTTCCAGCCCGCTGCGCCCGCGGTTTCCCAATCGTCGAAATCCTGCGGCAGACCCTGTACATAGGCCATCGCGTTGATCGAGGACGACCCGCCCAGCACCCGTCCGCGCGGCCAGAAGGCGGCCCGCCCGGCAAGCCCCGGATCGGACTGTGCGGTATAGCACCAGTTGACCCGCGGGTCGTCATAGGTCTTGCCATAGCCCAGCGGCACCTTGATCCAGAACCGATTGTCACTGCCGCCCGCCTCAAGCAGCAGAACCTTGTAGCGCCCGCAAGCGGTCAGCCGGTCCGCCAGAACACATCCGGCCGACCCGGCGCCCACAATGATGAAATCGAATCGGTCCATTGCACTGTCCTGCCTTGGGGCCAGTGCCGGCATGATCTCACCATTGGCCCGCGCGCAGCGTGAACACAGTTTGATTTTCAATCCAAACAACGGATATTGCGGCTAAGGCCAAACAATTTTTAAAGGTAATCCGCCGATGGACCTTCCTCATCCGACCTGGCTGCGCAGTTTCGAAGCCGCCGCGCGCCTTGGCAGTTTCTCGGCCGCCGCCGAGGAATTGGGGCTGACCCCTGCCGCGGTCAGCCAACAGATGCGGCTGCTGGAACAGCATCTGAAAACCACCTTGTTCGAACGGTTGCCGCGCGGTGTGGCGCTGACAGATATGGGCGAGGCCTATGCCCAGCCGGTGCGCAAGGGGTTGGGCGATATCCAGGTCGCGACCGCCGGTCTGTTCGGCAAGGCGCGGCGCCAAAGGGTCAAGGTGCGGGCCTCGATCTCTTGCGCGGCGCTGGTGATTGCGCCCCGACTGCAGGAGTTCTTGGAGCGTCATCCCGAGATCGAGGTCGAATTGTCGACCTTTGTCTGGGCGAACCGGTTTCAGGACGGGATCAGCGATATCGACATCCGCTTCGGCTTTGGCGACTGGACCGACGGGCGTGTCACCCATCTGGGGCATGAATTCGCGATCCCGGTCTGCCCCCCGGACTATCTGGCGGGGTTCGGCGATGCGCCGACGCTTGACCGTCTTGCGGCGGCGCATGTGCTGACGATTCACGGGTCGGAATCCGACTGGCCGCGACTGTTTGCACAAATCGGTTTACCGCTGCCAGTGGCGACCCGCGTCACGCGGTTCGACTCCTCGCTGATGGCTCTGCAATCGATGACGGCTGGATCCGGCCTCGCCATCGTGCTGGAGAGCTTTGCCCAACCGTTTCTCGACCGGGGCCTGGTGGTTGCACCGGTTACCGACCGGCTGGCCATTCGACCGGCGCATTTTCTGGTCGAGCGTGACGGTGCCTGGCAGCGCGACGAAATACGCGCGTTCTCCGACTGGATAAGAGGTCTTTTTGTGACTGGTTGACCAGAACACGAAACGGGAGCCTTGCCCAAGGCTACCGTGACCGAGTTCCGAATGGTATTCTTGCCAGATCAGGTTTGGGACATCATGTTGTTAACATAATCCATATTATGCCTGAATGGGTCGCTTGCCGGGCACATTCTAAACTGGGTTGCGACGAATCCCCTATCTTGCTGGAAAGCAAGGAGAACGGAATATGGCCCACACGG